>JBATAT010000453.1:0-3524 GCA_049662005.1 Tepidiformaceae bacterium | reverse complement strand
ACCTCCCCCAGCCCCTCGCTGTCGAAACGGATACCTCGACTCTGCCGGTAGCAGTGCTCGTGCGCGGGAAGCTCCGCACTGTGCTCGCTATCAGCGACCGCTGGCGCATCGACGACGAGTGGTGGCGAGCGGAGATCAGCCGGGCCTATTATGCCGTTGAGCTGGAAGGCGGCGTGCGCCTGACCATCTTCCGCGACATGGTGACGGGCGCCTGGTTCCAGCAGCAGTACACCCCGCCCGCGCGCCTCCAGGCAGGGTAGGATGGAAGCGCTCCCGCCCTACATCGAGCTCCATATGCACTCCTGCTGGTCGCTGCGCGAAGGCGCCAGCAAGCCGATGGAACTGTTGGCCCAGGCACGGGAGCTCGGTTACGACGCCATCGCCCTGACCGACCACGATGGACTCTACGGGAGCATGGAGTTCGCCCAGCGGGCGCACGAGGCTGGCATCCGTCCAATCACCGGCGCGGAACTGACGCTCAGCGATGGCAGCCACCTGACCGTCCTCGCGGAGACTGTCGCGGGCTACCGCAACCTCTGCCGGCTGCTGAGCCAGGCGCACCGGCCAGATCGGGAGAACCCGCGCACGGACCGCGCCACCCTCTTCGCACACAGCGATGGGCTCATCGTCCTCTCCGGTTGCCGCGAGGGAGAGATCTCGCAGCTGCTCGACGGTGGTGCAATGAGTGCGGCCGAGACCATCGCAGGCGAGTACAGGGATCGCCTCGGCGACGGCCAGTTCTTCCTCGAACTCCAGCACCACGGCATCTACGGCGACAGCCAGCGCGTTGCGGCCCTCGCCCGGCTATCGGAGCGCACCGGCATCCCGCTTGTGGCCACCAACAACGTGCATTATCACGAGCGCGAGCGGCACCGCCTGAATGATGTGCTGGTCGCCATCCGCCACCGGCGCACGCTTGATTCCTCGCACGAGTTGCGCCGTGCGAACAGCGAGTTCTACCTGAAGTCTCCGCAAACCATGGCCCGCCGGTTCGCCGCCTACCCCCAGGCCATTGCGAATACCCGCCGTATCGCCGAACGGTGCACCTTCAACCTGGCGAACGACCTGCCCTACGAACTCCCGTCCTTCCCCGTTCCCGATGGCGCCACCATGGATGGCCACCTGCGCGGCATCTGCGAGTTCGCATTCAAGGACAAGTTCGGCGCGAATGTCAGCGTGGAGCACCGGGAAGAAGCCCGGCGCCGGCTGGAGCGGGAACTGATGCTGATCGAGAAGCACGGGCTCGCCGGGTTCTTCCTGGTCTACTGGGAACTGCTCAAGCTCGCTGGCGAAGTCGCACACGAACTCCACGGGCGCCCCCTCGGGCTTCGACCCGATCAGCGGCCGGTCGCGCGCGGTCGTGGTTCCTCGGTCGCATCGATTGTCTGTTACCTGATCGGCCTCTCGCACATCGACCCGGTGCAAACGAACCTCTTTCTCGACCGCTTCCTCAACGAGGAACTGCATTCGCTTCCGGACATCGACCTCGACTTCCCGCGGGACATCCGCGACGAACTGCTCAAGCGCGTGCCCGACCACTTCGGCGCCGAGCACGCGGCCCTGGTGGCCGCCTTCCCCACCTACCGCTTCCGCAACGCCGTGCGCGACATCGGCAAGGTCCTTGGCCTGCCCGAACCCCTCCTCGACCGCCTCTCGAAATTGGGCGGGAGCATGTACGCAGGCGCCGAGGCGATCGCGGAAGGAATGCAGCACATACCGGAGTTGCGGCCGCTGGCATCGGCTCCGGCCTGGCAACACCTGCTCGAACTCGCCACCCAACTCGAAGGCTTCCCGCGCCACCTGTCCCAGCACAGCGGCGGCGTGGTCATTGCCAGCGAACCGCTGTCGTCGATTGTCCCCATCGTCCCGGCGCGCATGGAAGGCCGCGTCATCTGCCAGTGGGACAAGGACTCCATCGACGACGCCCGCATGGTGAAGATCGATTTCCTCGCCCTGGGGATGCTTTCGGCGGTGGACGAGTGCCTGGCGATGATCGAAGAGACGCACGGCATGCGGCCCGACCTCGGTCGCATCCCCCACGACGACCCGGAGATCTTCGCCTCCATCCGCGAGGGCGATACCATCGGCCTCTTCCAGATCGAGAGCCGTGCCCAGATCCAGTCGCTGCCGCGCACGCAGCCGGCGACGCTCGACGACCTTGCGACGCAGGTGGCCATCATCCGCCCCGGTCCGATCATGGCCGGTGCATTCACTCCCTACATGGAGCGCAGGGCCCGGCGCGCACGCGGCGAAGACACCATCCCGATTGATTATGGCCACCCCCAGTTGGAGGAGCCGCTGAAAGACATCCTCGGGCCAACCCTTGGCCACATCCTCTACCAGGACCAGGTCCTGCAGATCGGGGTGGCCGTTGCGGGGTTCACGGCCGGGCAGGCCGATAAGCTTCGCCGGGCGATGAGCCGCAAGCGCTCTGAAGAGGCGATGGCGGAACTGGCCGGAGACTTCGCCGGGCATGCGCGGGCGAGGGGCTTCTGCGACGACGCGATCTTCGCGGCCTGGAAACGGATGCGCTCCTTCGCCGCCTTCGGCTTCCCGAAGAGTCATGCGGTAGCTTTTGCGCTGCTCGCGTACGAATCGGCCTGGCTGCGGCGAAAGTACCCGGCGCACTACTACGCGGCCCTCATCAATGCTCAGCCGATGGGGTTCTACTCCGTGGAGACACTCTGTAACGACGCTCGCCAGCACGGCCTCGAGGTCCTGCTTCCGGAAGTGAACGAAAGCCGTGAGGGGGCGTGGCCGACGGTGGACGGCTTCCAGCTCGGTATGCGGCAGGTGGCGCGGCTCGGCAGCGACTGGCGTTCGCGGGCGGGGAGCACAGCGGCGCGGATTGCGGGTGAGCGCGAGAGCGGAGGGTCGTTCGCATCGCTCCACGACCTGATGACCCGCGCCGCGCTGAAGACTGACGAGGCTGAGGCACTCATCCGTGCCGACGCGTTGCGGGGCTTCGGGCTCTCGCGCCGGGAGTTGCTGTGGCAACTCGGCCTGCTCATGCCGCGCGCCGGCGCGCAGATGCCACTCCCGCTGCCAACGGACCAGGATATGGTCGATCTTCCGCCGCTCACGGATTGGGACCAGGAACTCTGGGACTTCGAAACACTGGGGCTCTCCTCCACCCATCCGATGGCGCTCGTCCGCCCGCTCCTGAACGAGAGCATCCTCAGCTCACGTCACATCGGTGGCCCGCGAAACGAAAATCGCATGCCGCACGGGATGCGTGTGCGCGTGGCCGGGATGGTGGTCTGCCGCCAGCGGCCAGCTACCGCCTCCGGGCTCCTGTTCATGTCCCTCGAAGACGAATGGGGCATGACCAATGCCGTCGTGTTCAAGCCGCTACAGGCCCGCTACCGCGAACTGGTCTTCGGCACGGGCTTCATCATCGTCGAAGGCCGGATCGACAACAAGAAATCGGGGTTCCCGCACGTCATCGCCGAGCGGTTCTACCGCTGCCCCCTGCCCTCTCCGCAGGCCGTAACGCCGAGCAGTCATGATTTCGCCTGAGCCAC
>JBATAT010000452.1:0-2285 GCA_049662005.1 Tepidiformaceae bacterium | reverse complement strand
TAGACCTTCTGGCGCTTCTTGCGCGTCATTCCACCGGTCGGGACGCGCACTTCGAGGATGTCGTCGTATTCCTGCTCGGCTGGCCCCGTATCAATGTTGTACAGCCCGTTGATCCCGCCGCTGATGAGGCGGAAATCGAACAGCTCCTGGGAGATGCCGCGCAGCATCATGTCGGGGAGGGTCACCTGGGGAAAGTCGGTCAGGTGGTGCAGTGGCTGGACGCTCGTGTCGCCGGTGACGGGGAAGACGACCCGCTTCTTGCGCTCGATGCGGACCTGGGTGGTGTAGATGGCTTCGGTGTGGGAGACGAGCAGATTGAGTTCGTCCGGCAGTTCCACCCCCGGCAGTGGCCGGTGGAGGAGGATGTTGCGCGCGATCTCGAGGACCCGGAGCCACTGCGGGGGGAGTTCCTTCACGGTCGTGCCGAGCAGGTCGAGGATGCGCCAGGATCGGTAGAGCGCCTCGAGTTCGGCTTTCAGCGTGCCGGCGGTCGGTGCTTCGGGTGCTTCATTCACTGCCGCGGTGCTCCAGGATCTCGTCGAGGATCTCGTCCCGCAGTTCGTTCACCCGCGGGTTCGTGATTTCGCGGCCGCGCAAGGCCTCGACGAAGGTGTCGTAACCGACTTCGTGCCAGCTGGCCTTGCCTATGAGCGCCAGGAACAGGCGGGCGATCCGGCCGTGTGCCGGCTGCGATTCGAGGGGCGTGCCGTGCGTGAACCAGCCAAACGTCTGGGCGATGGTGGTCAACTCGTTCACGGTCTGGAGGTCTTCCGCGGTGAACGAGGCGAGCGTGGTGTGGATGGCTTCGGTGAAGGTGTCCTGGGACGGATCGGGGATCGAGCGGTCGTTGCCAGGGATGGTAGTGAGGACGTATCGCAGCGCGTGGAGGTCGTCTGCGATGACGTGACTGCGGTGGTTGAGCAAGGCCGATGCGTTGAGGACATCACGGCAGGCGGCCTTCGTCCGCGGGCTCACGTAGGAATCGGCCGGGTGGTGTTCGCCGCCCGTGGATTGTGACCGCAGATGGGCGCTGTGCAGGCGCATGTACGTTTCGATGAGTTCGTTCTTCAGGAAGAGGAGGTCGTGGGATGCCTCGATCGAACGGGTCGCGTGTTCGCCCTGAACGATGTCGGCCAGTTCGCGCAGCATGTGCAGCGGGATGGGATGTTCGGGTGGCGTGGGGTGGCCGTGGTGGCGGGAATAGGCGAGGTCGATGCGGATGTCGTTCAATGTGTCGCCGTGCGGATCGATCGAGGCCTTAAACATGAACCGGTCGAGGATTGGCTCGGAGATCGCCGAGTATTTCAGGTGGTTCGTCATCGCGAGGGCGGTGTGAAGCCGGGCCGTCTCCTGCTGCTCGCCCTGGGTGAAGCGGCGCTCGTTGAGAATGCCGAGGAGTGCTTCGAGGACCATGTCGTTGGCGTTCATGAACTCATCGAGATAGGCAAAATCCGCGGTGACAAGTGAATGCGTTGTGTCGTGCCAGAGCTTGCCTTCGTGGAAGAGCTTCAGATCGAGCCCGCCGAGAATGGTCTCGACGCGTGTGCCCTGGGTGAACTGCGCCTTGAAGGTCACACCGGTGAAGTGGCTGAAAACGGTTTCACCGTAGAGCGACTTGCCGGTCCCAGCGCGCGAGATGAGCAACTGGTGGCGGCGGGAGATCAGGGCGAGGGCCGTTTGCTGGAGCAACTGCATGCGCCCGGGAACGGAATCGGCGACATCGAGGAGGGCGGCCTTGAAGACTTCGACAGCCTGGGGCACATCGAGTTCGCCGCCCTTGTAATCGAAGGGCCGGCCATCGGCGGGAGTTAGCAGATGGTGGGCGTCTCTCAACTGCCCCAGCCTGCCGCTTCTAGAATGCGAAGCCGCAGTACCCTCGGTCGCGCAAACGCCCGATCGAGGCCAATAGCTTCAATACGCGCATTCTATCCATTCGCGTGCGCCGAAGGATAGGGCAGGCGACGAGATTCGAGGATAGACTCTGGATTACTGGAGGTAGGAACCATGGATGCAAAGCTAGCGGTCACGCTCATCGAGCAGTCACCGGATTCGGTTATCTTCGCGGGCCTCGATGGCAAGATCGTCGTCTGGAATCCTGAGTCCGAGCGAATCTTCGGGTTTACAGCTGCCGAAGCGATCGGTGCGAGCCTCGATATCATCGTCCCGGAACAATTCCGAGAGGCCCACTGGACCGGGTACGACCGCGCCCTGGCGAACAAAGAGACCAAGTACAAGGGCCAGGCGCTCACCACGCGGGCCATGCGCAAGGACGGCGAAACCATCTA
>JBATAT010000451.1:0-7659 GCA_049662005.1 Tepidiformaceae bacterium | reverse complement strand
GGGTCCATCACCTCGGCCAGCGAAAGCCGACCGTATTTTTCGATCGCGGTCGCCCAGCCAAGAAGCGTCCCGCCAGTCGCAACAGCGAGATGCCCGACTTCGTTCAGTTCGCCTTTCACCTTGTGGTCGATGCGCCCCGGTTCTGGTTCGAACATGTCCGCCGACGCCCGGCCGGGCACGGTCACATAGTTATCGATGACGGTGCAGGTGCCGTCGGCAAGGCGAATGTTGACGAAGCCTGCCCCAAAGATCGTGACCATCATCGGCTCGACGACGGTCAGGGCGAACATCGTCGCGATGGCTGCGTCGACAGCGTTTCCGCCCTTTACCAGCATTTCGTTGCCCGCCAGCGAAGCAAGCGGATGGTTCGATGTGACCATCCCTTTCGATGCGATGGCAGGCTGTTTGAGCGTGGAAGAACGTGTCGTTGGCATCGGCTGTCTCCTGTCCAGCGTTTGTACGCCGCGGCGGCGGAGAAGGGAAGGCGTCGCCGCGAGCGGCGATCCCCGGAGCACGCTCGCCCGGCCCCGGCTTGTCATCCGCTCCCGCCGCTCACCTTCCCATGCTTTTCCCCTACCATTGCCCTCAATGGCCGGAATCGACTGCCACACGCACCTCTTCGCACCCGGGCAACTCCTTGGCCGCGATCAGATTGCCGAAGGCGACCGTACGTTTAGGGAGATGTATGCCGACCCCGACGCGAAAATGGTGGTGGCCCGTCAACTGTCCGAAGCGCTCGACGAAGCCGAGCTCGATGGGGCGGTCGTCGCCGGATTCGCGTTCTCGCACGAGCCGGACCTGATCGAACAGAACCAGTACATCATGGAAGCCGCACGGGTCTCTGGCGGCCGGATAATTCCCCTGGCGACAGTGAACCCGGCGCTCCCCGGATGGGAACGAGTGGCGCACCACGCCATCGATCTTGGTGCGCGAGGCTTCGGTGAGCTTCGACCGCACAGCCAGCGCTGGGACCCGCTCGGACCTGAGGCCAAACGGCTCTGTGGGCTGGCCAGCGACGCGAATCTCGTGCTCCTCTGGCATTGCAGCGAGCCGGTGGGGCACAGCTATCCGGGCAAACTTGGCGGCATTTCGCCGGCCGAACTCATCACGGTCGCTTCCGAGTTTCCGGGGCTGCCGATGATTGCCGCCCATCTCGGCGCAGGGGCTTCGTTCTACCTGCAGATGCCCGAGGTTAGAGCTGCAATAGATTCGGTCTATTTCGACACCGCAGCGGCCTCGCTGCTGTATGATAAAAAAAGTGTCTCGCGCCTTGTGGACCTTGCTGGCCCCGAGCGCGTGATGTTTGGCTCTGATTACCCATTGCTTTCGCCCCGGCGCCAGATTCAACGCCTCGCCGTGCAGTTGCCGGGTCCGGTGCTGGAAGCAGTGTGTGGCGGCAACGCCCGGAGACTGTTTTCGAAAAACGGCAACTAAATGACTGATAGTGTTCAGGAACACGTCCGACTCTTTGTGGCCTGCGAGGTTCCGGAGGATGTCCGCGAGACCCTCGGCGGAGTCATCGAAGGTCTCAAGGAAAAAAGCGGCAGCGCCGTGCGCTGGATCCGCCCCGATGGCATCCACGTCACACTCAAGTTTCTTGGCGAAGTGCCGACCAAAAAGCTCCCGGCGGTCAAGCTGGCCATCCAAGAAGCCGTCGTCGGCCATTCACCGTTCGAGCTTGAGTTCTCGAATATCGGCACCTTTGGCGGCCGCGAAGGCCTGCGACTCATGTGGGCCGGCATCGCCGGCGATGTCCTTCGCCTCGAAGCCCTCGTTCGGGCGGTGAACGCAGCCCTTGCTGTTGTCGGTTTCGAGCCGGAGCGCCGACCGTTCCGCCCGCACCTCACCCTTGGCCGCGTGAGAGACGAAATCTCGACCCGGCACCGGGCCGAAATCGAAGTCGCAGTGGGCAAGACCTCAGTGCCGCCAGTGAGCTGGCGGACGTCCCAGGTTTCGCTCATGCGCAGCCGCGTGACTGCGAAGGGCGCCACCTACGAAGTCCTTGCGACGTTCCCCTTGCGGGTCAGCCAGTCGAACAATTGAGCTACCAGTCGTCCCACGCGTCGTTACGGCTCGGGCGTTGGGCGCGCTGGATGAGCAGATCCGGGTCATCCAGTTCATGCGGGCTGATCCGCCGCCCAACCAGGGCTTCGACGCGTTCGTAAAAGAGCTCTTCGGGAACCGAACGGTTGGCGAGAAGCCAGCGTTCCAGCTCCTCGATTCGTGTTGTCATCGAGAGCAGAGAGACGTCTGGAGCGTCTTCCAGGAACCGCACGCAATAGGTGCACCCGCGCCCATCGACGATCGGCACCAGGTGGATATCGCATTCGAGGACGCGGCGCGCCATCACCATTCTGGCATTCTAATCCGCCCCGCAAGGGGGTTCCGTACGCGTTCTTGTTCACCGCTGCCGTCCGCATTTCCCGTGGCGTTCGACAAGCGCGGCACGGCAATCGAAAATCGCATCTATGAGCAAGAAGTCCAAGGACAAGAAGCAGAAGCGGAAGCAAAAGGAAAAGAAGGCACAGCTCGCTGTCGCCGGTGAAGCTCGGGCAACGCCGTTGCTCGGTTCGGCACAACAGGAAGCGCCCCCGCCAATCGAAGGCCCCGGCCGCGCGATGGTCATCATGGCCCACCCGGATGACGCCGAATTCCTCTGTTCGGGCACCGTTGCGAAGTGGTGCAAGGAAGGCTGGGAGGTCACCTACGTCCTCGTCACGGGCGGCGATAAGGGCACGCATGACCCGACAATGCACCCGGAAAAGCTCGCGGCGATTCGCGAAGAAGAGCAGCGCCAGGCCTGCCGCGTCCTCGGGGTGAAGGAGTTGATCCTGCTCGGCTACCCGGATGGCTTCACGAGCGAAAATGCCGAACTGCGCGGACAAATCGTTCGCCTGCTTCGAACCCATCGTCCGGACGTCGTCATCACATGGGATGCCTTCCGGGGCAGCTTCAACCACCGCGACCACCGCAATGTGGGCCAGGCAACCATGGACGCGATCTATCCGATCGTGCGCGATCGGTTGTTCTACCAGCGCGATGAAGAAGATGGCCTCGAATCCCACCAGGTGAACGAAGTGCTCCTCGCGGGCGCGGCCGATGCCGACTACGCGGTCGACATCACGGACGTCTGGGAGACGAAGGTCGACGCTATCCTCTGCCACACCAGCCAGATAGGCGACCGGACGAAGGAAGCCTTCCTGAAGGAACGCGCCGAGCGGGAGGCGAAGGAGCCTGGAAAGCCCGTCGAAGAACGCTTCCGGCGCTGGAGCATCCGCCGCCCGGCGCGACCAGCCGAGGAAAAGAAGGATGAGGCCGCCTCAGCGGCAAAGGCCAAGCCGCAGCACGCGGCCTGAGCCATTCGAGCCAATTTCGTCCGGATCCGCGTAGGATTCGCCGCATCTACTTTTTCAGCCCGATTGCTGGCACGGAGGGATGAGCATGACGTTCGAAAACCTGAAATACGAAAAAAACGACCACATCGCGACAGTGACCCTGAACCGGCCCGAACGCCTGAACGCACTCAACAATGCGCTGCGGCTTGAGGTCCTCGATGTCTGCAAGGAGATCAAGGCCGACGACGACGTTCGCGCCGTCATCGTTACCGGGGCCGGCCGCGGATTCTGTTCGGGCGCGGATATCAGCGGCCCACGGCCCGAAGGCGAGCCAGTGACGCCACCGCAGAACACGCTCCTCGATGAGTTCGGCTGGGTCGGCGACCAGGCGATGGCGCTCTACCTGCTCGATAAGCCAACCATTGCCGCCATGAACGGCGTTTGCGCCGGGGCCGGCATGAGCCTCGCGCTCTCCTGCGACCTGCGCGTCGGCTCAGAGAACGCCCGCTTCCGCAGCGTCTTCCTCGAACGCAACCTTTCACCCGATTCGGGCATGAGCTGGTTCATGACCCGGATCATCGGGTACAGCCGCGCGATCGACCTCATCCTCACCAGCCGCGATGTCGATGCCGACGAGGCCTACCGCCTCGGGTTGCTCGACCGGCTGGTCCCGCACGCGAACTTGATGGACGAGTCGCTCGCGCTTGCACACCAGATCACGCGGTGGCCACCGGTTGCCGTTCGAGCTGCGAAGCGCGTGACCCAGCAGAACCTGAACAAGAACCTTGAAGACGGCCTGCGAAACGAATCCGTCCATCTCGGCTATGGCCGCAAGGCCTCGAACGACGCACGCGAATCATTCGTGGCGCGCCAGGAGAAGCGCACCCCGAACTACACCGGCACGTAGGCGAACTCCGTGACTGCGGGCGGCCAGCGTCTGTTGGGAAGCTGGCCGCCGCTGACCTTCTTCACCCCAATTGCTAACCGGGCGCCGGGTCCACCGGGGCATCGGAAATGACTTCGGTTCGCGCCAGCTCGGCCATTTCAGCGTCGCCCAGGCCAAGCAACCCCCGCAGGATCTCGTCGTTGTGTTCGCCGAAGAGCGGGGCGTGCCGCTTCATCACCGGCTTCGCTTCGCGGAACTGCCAGGCGCTGCGCGGCTGCTTCCACGGATCTGTCTTCGGGTGCGGCAGTTCGGCCCAGAACCCGCGCGCGTTCAGGTGTTCGTCTTCGTGGATGGTGACCGTGTCGAGAACGCGCGAGGTAGGGATGCCCCGCCCGCGCAGCAGGCCGACAATGTCGTCCGGCTGAGCGTCCCGGCAACGTTCGGCGATTCGCCGGTCGATCTCGGCGAGCCGGCGCTCCAACGGGAACGAAGCCAGCTCGCGGTCGACCGCCAACGCGCTGCAGAGCTCGAACCACTCCGCTTCGGTGCGCACGGTGATGGCGATCCACTGCTCTTCGCCTGCGCACCGGTAGACGCCCTGCGCAAAGTAGCGCGAATCCCGGTTGCCGCGTTGCACCGGCTCTTCGCCGCGCAACGATGCCGCCGCAAACGCTTCACCGATCAGGGTCGACATCACTTCGCGCTGGCCGAGATCAATGTACGAACCCGCTCCCGTCTTGCGCCGCTGGATAAGTGCCAGCGAAACCGCGGAGGCAGCGGCCATGCCCGCGACGGGGTCACCATAGGAGAGGCCGGTCTTCATCGGGATGCCGTCATCGCCGTAGCCGGTCATCGAGGCGAGGCCGCTCATCTGTTCGATGATCGGGCCGAAGCCGACCTGGTCACGCTCGGGGCCGGTCTTCCCGTAGCCGGCCATGCTGATCAGGATGATGTCCGGCCTGGCTGTCTGAAGTACTTCGTAGCCGAGACCGAGGTTGTCGAGGACGTCGGCGCGGTAGTTCTCGATGACGACATCGCACTTCGCCACCAGCTTGAGGAATGTCTGCTTCCCCAGTTCCTGCGCGAGGTCGAGCGTGAGCGATTTCTTGTCGCGGTTGTAGTCGTTGAAGTAGAACGACTTGTTCCACGGCTCTTCGATTCCCGGCTGCGGGATGAGCGTGCGGATGTTGTCCCAGGCGTGCGGCGATTCGATCTTGATGACTTCTGCGCCCATCTCCGCGAGGATCTTCGTTGCGAAGGGGCCGGCCCACATCATCGTCAGGTCGGCGACGCGGATACCTTCCAGCGGCAGCTTCTTCATACCCGCACCCCCAGCCACTCCGTGTTGACCACGGCGGTATCGGCGCCGGATCCGTGCAGTTCGCCCGGCACCCACGGGAGGCCAAGGAACGGCCGGCCGGGGACCATCGCAACCCCTTCGGGCGTGGCGACTGCGTCGAAGAAGCCGCGTTCGGCCAGGCTCGGGTTGTCGAGGAGGTCGTTGGGTGTCATCACCGCACCAAACGGGACCTTGTACTTCGCCCCGAGGTCGAGGATTTCCTGCTTCGTGTGTTCGGCAAACCAGCCGTAGAACTTCGCCTGCAGCTCGTCGTCGTGCTCCGGGCGCTGAAGCCGGTCGCGGAAGCGGGGTTCGTCGAGTTCGGGATCAGCGATGACCGCAAAGAGCGCCGGGACCTGGCGTTCGAGTGCGCAGACCCCGGCGAAGCCATCGGCACAGGGGTAGATGCCCCAGGCCGCACGGACGTGGTTTCCGGCGCGGACGCTGGCCACGCCCCGGGCAGCCCCGCCCGGCCCGTAGAGTTCGAGCATGCCGGCCATGCATTCCTGCACAGAAATATCGACCCAGTCGCCTTCCCCATGGATGAGGGAGCCGAGGTAGGCCGTGACGGCCGCGCCAAAGCCGTTGATGCCGCCGAGGTAGAACGCCTGGCTGCCCCCCGTCAGCAGTGGTTCGCGTTGGGGCATGCCAGTGAGCGACATGATCCCCCCGCTGGCGAAGGCGGTGATGTTCGTGGCCTCGCGGCCAGCGTTCGGTCCATCTACGCCGTAGGGCGTGATTGAGACGACGACGAGCGCGGGCTTTTTCGCCCGTAGCGCTTCGACATCCAGGCGGCGTGCGACACCCGGATGGCCCGACGGTTGGTCGCCTTCGATGACGATATCGGCGGCGAGCGCGAGCGGCGCGACTTCAGTACCCGGCCCGACACGCCTCTTGCCAGCGAGCAGGTAGACCTGCTCATCGGGCGTGAGGATCTCGTGGTACGGGTCGATTCGAACAACATCGGCGCCGAAGCCGGCAAGCCACTTCGCGGTAAAGGCAACGGAGATTCCCGCGCCGACTTCGAGGACGCGGACACCATGCAAGACTGGTTCACTCATGGCGTCGGATTGTACGGGGTTCGCGGTTTCGGATGTCACCGGCAGGCGCGAAGCCTACCGCAGGCGTGCATCGCCAATGGGGTCGCGCGGGACATCCTGTTCGGCGTTCACCATGTGGTGGGCAAGCGGGCCGAACCGTTCGAAGACCACGCTCACGACCTCCGCCGGCACTCCTTCGTCGATCCACGCCTGGCGCATGTAGCGCAGCCACTTGCCCGCCGCGAGGTCATCGATGACGAAGGGGAAGTGACGGATGCGCAAGCGCGGGTGGCCGTATCGTTCGGAATACGTCTGAGGCCCGCCGAGCCACTGGATGAAGAACAGCTTGAGCTTCTCTTTGCCCGGTTCGAGGTCGGCCGGGTAAATCGGTCGCATGTGGGCATCGGCTTCGACCAGCACGTAGAACGTCTCGACAACGCGCGACATCGCCTCCGCGCCACCTGCGCGTTCTAACATCGAAGCCGAAACGATCTCCTGCGTCATCGGATCGATTGTCCCGGAGGCGGCACGTCGTTGTCGACCGCGGGCGCCGGAAACCCTGCTCGCAAGTTGCGGAACGAAGCCAAATCGCCTGCTACACTATGGCTACGCCCTCGTAGCTCAACGGATAGAGTGTCTGACTTCGGATCAGAAGGTTGGGGGTTCGAGTCCCTCCGAGGGTACCAAGACACGACAGGCCCTACTAGACGATGCCGAATCCCCATCAATCTGACGCGGATCCGCAACTGACCGCTATCGGGCAAGGAAGACCGGGAGAAATCGAATGGCCGACGACGGAGTAAGTGCCGCTCTCGAGCTTATCCTTGAGGAAATTGCGGCAGTCGAAGAGCAGCTTCAAACCGAGAACCAGCAAGCATTCAAGAACGAGCAGTTCTCAGCCGCGAAGGCGCTGGCCGACTCCGCGACACGCCTGGTGGCTTTTCGTGCAAAGCTGCGAGAACTGCGGGGCGAGTGGCTCTCATGCATCGACGCGCCGACACGGGAGCGAGTCCGGGTTGAACCCAGCTACACGATTTCGCCGCATACGAAGTCCTCGGC
>JBATAT010000450.1:0-8738 GCA_049662005.1 Tepidiformaceae bacterium | reverse complement strand
CCGAACGTCGCGGTAGTACCGCTCGATCGGCCGCGATTTTTGCAGGCTCACCCCGCCGACGACCCGCATCGCCAGGTCGACCGCTTCGATGCAGCTGTTGAGGGTATCGATTTTCGCGGCCGCCACCCGGTTGAGGAGCGGCATCCCGGTGGGTTCGCGCGCCTCCCAGGCACGGCAGGCGTCATCCATCAGTGCCCTGCTGCGCTGGATCAGGAGGTC
The DNA here is from genome assembly GCA_049662005.1 of Tepidiformaceae bacterium. Taxonomy (GTDB): domain Bacteria; phylum Chloroflexota; class Dehalococcoidia; order Tepidiformales; family Tepidiformaceae; genus Amarobacter. Next base: position 8,519 of record JBATAT010000450.1, on the reverse strand, counting down.
CATCCGGGCGATTCGCATACGCACGTCGGGGTAGTCCTTGATCGCCCGATTCGAGTTCGGTGTACGTTCGCGCGCGTAGGCAACGGCGTAGTCGCGTGCGGCAGTGGCCACGCCGATCGTGACCGCGCAGAGACCGAGCGCGAACCACGCCATGCCCGCCCCGCCCCGCGCATCCGCCGAGCCAATGATGCGTTCATTGAAGAGGCGGTCACCATCGAGGTGCACACCCTCGAAGATCGTGTCGTGCGAGCCAGTGGCGCGCATGCCCAGGCTGTCCCAGGTCTCTTCGATGCGTAACCCCGGGTCCGTGCGAAGGACGAGGAAGTTGCCAAGGCGGGGACGTTCGCCCTCCGCCACGGGGATCTGGGCAAGCACGACGAAGTAGTGGAGCACCGGCGCCAGGGTCGTAAACGTCTTGCGCCCGTCGAGCAGCCAGCCATCCCCATCGGGCCTCGCCGTGGTGTCGGGGAGCCCGCCGCCCGCCGGCGACCCCAGGCCCTCTTCGGTCGCCACCGCGTTGACCAGGTAGCCGTCCGTCATCGCGCCGCGAGCCATCTCTTCGAGCCATTCCGGCGGATACGAGGGCGATTCGCGCTCCTGGCCGAAGGTCTTCAGGTGCATCATGAACGAAAGCGCCGTCGAACCGTCGCCTTTGGCGAGTGCTTCGAGGACGCCGAGGTAGGTGTGCAACGGGGCCTCCACGCCGGCGAAGGCGGCCGGGATGGTCAGGCCAAAGAAGCCCGCTTCGCGCAGGTCGGCGAAGTTCTCGAACGGGAACGAGCCCTCGCGGTCGTGTTGAGGGGCCCGCTCGGCAAAGATGACGGCGAGCTCTCGCGCCTTTTCAATCCAATCCATGGCTTCATTGTGGCGTGCATCGAATCTCACCGCGACCCGGCCAAACGCAGAAGGCCCGGCAAGTGCCGGGCCTCTGTTTTCTCTGGTGCGGTCGGGTTACTTGCCGCCCACCGCGTCCGGCAGTGGCCGACGTTCGACTGGCCCATCGACTTCGATCTTCGGAAGCAACTTGTCGAGCCACTTCGGCATCCACCAGTTGGCATCGCCGAGCAACTCCATCACCGAAGGTACAAGGAAGATCCGGACGATGGTGGCATCGACGAAAATCGCCGTTGCCAGCCCGATGCCGAACTCCTTGATGATCCGGTCCGGGCCGAGCACGAAGGCCAGGAAGACGGACACCATGATCGCAGCCGCGGCCGTGATGACGCGGGCGGTGGCGGTGAGCCCGTTCGAGACCGCCGTTGCCGTGTTCCCGTTGCGAAGGTACTCCTCGCGGATGCGGCTGATGAGGAACACCTCGTAGTCCATCGAGAGGCCAAAGAGGATGGCGAACATCATCATCGGCAGGAAGACTTCGACCGGGCCCTTATCGACTCCAATGATGCTGCCGCCCCAGCCCCACTGGAAGATCGCGACGATCACGCCGTAGGCCGCCCCGATTGAGAGCAGGTTCATCAGCGCCGCCTTGATGGCGATGACCACGGAGCGGAAGACGGCGGTCAGCAACAGGAAGCTGAGGCCGATCACGCCGATGAAGAGCAGCGGCATCCGCGACTGGATCTGGTTCGCCGCATCGACGTTGAAGGCGGTTGAACCACTGAGGTAGTAGTCGGCGCCACTGGCTTCGAAACCCGGGAACAGGTCGTCGCGGATGGCATTGACCATGTGAGTAGTCTCATCCGCTTGCGGCTTCGTCGTCGGGAAAATCGAGAAGATGGCCGTCTGGCTCGTCGCAGGATCGCCCGCGTTGAAAACAGCCGGGCTGACGAACGCCACGCCAGGGAACTTCGAAAGCTGGTCGCGAGCGGCATCGATCTGGTCGGCGCCGCCCTTGCTGACATCGACGATCGCGAGGGCCGGGCCGTTGAAGCCGGGGCCGAAACCCTCCGCGAGGAGGTCGTACGCGCGCCGGCTGTGCAGGTTGGTGCTGCCGTTCCCCGCATCGGTGAAGCCGAGGTCCATTTTCACCACCGGCAGCGCAAGGATGATCAGGATCCCGGCGGAGACGACCGCGAAAACGACCGGAGTTCGCTGGATTCGGCGACTGAGCTTGAACCACATGCTGCTTTCATCGATGCCTTCGGTCTGGTGCAGGAACGGCACCTTCAGGCTGTCGATTCGATGACCGACCAGCGAAAGGCCAGCCGGTGTGATCGTCAACGAGATGAGGACCGCGAGGATGACGACCACCGCGCCCGCAGTGCCCAGCATCGCAACGAACGGCAGCCCCATGACGAACAGCCCGAAGAAAGCGAGCGCGACCACAATGCCGGCGAAAATCACCGACTTGCCGGCAGTCGTAACCGCCATCACCACAGAGTCTTCGACGGTGTTGCCCGTGTGTAACCCTTCGCGGTAGCGCGTGACGACAAGCAAGCTGTAGTCGATGCCGACGCCAATCCCGATCATCGCAGCGAACTGGCCGCTGAAGTCGGGGAACGGGAAGAAGTTCGCGAGCAGCGCGATCACGGCGAACCCACCCGCGAGCCCGACAAGCGCGGAGACGACCGGGAGGCCCATCGCGACAACCGAGCCGAAGGCGATCAGGAGGATGACGACGGCGAAGAGCATGCCGAGCATTTCGGAACCGAACGCGGGCTGCTCGTTGAAGGCAACCGCATCTCCGCCGATTTCAACGGTCACCCCGTCGGTGCCGTTCACGCCATCAACGATCTTCAGGATCGCGTTGACGATCGGTGGGTCGACATCGTCGATGGTCCCTTTGAAATGGACCACGGCGCGGGCAATGGTCCCGTCCTGCGAGATGTAGGCCGGGTTATCGTAAGGAGACTCGATTTCGGCGACATGGCTGTCGGCCTTGATTTCGTTCATCGTCCGCTCGGCGACCGTGCGAACGGCGGGGTCGTCGACTCCCCGCGAATCCTTGATCACAAGTTCCGCTTCGGCGCCGGCGCGTGCCGGGAAGCTCTCTTCCAGCAGGTCGAGACCGCGCTGCGATTCCGAACCGGGCAGGCTGAAATCCGACGAGAACTCGCCCCCGAACTGGACCATGGCGAAGATGAGGACGGCGAGGCCGGCGAACCAGGCGCCGATGACGGTGCCACGGCGGCGATGGGTGATTCGAGCCCAACGCTCGAGTAGTGACGGCTTTGCGGGTGCGGCATTGCGTGAAGCCAAGATGATTTCCTCCAGGAAATTCGGGTTAGGGGCGACAATCCACCGTAGGCGGCGATGCGGTTCGGGCGCCTCATCCATTTGGGTGGTTTTGGTTTTGGGAGGGATCGGCCGGGATGCGAAGGTGCTTTCGAGTGTTGCGGGCACAGTTCTCACAGACAAGCGAATCCGGCCTCGTCGTTCGCCCAGGGCGACGCCATTGCAGGCACGGCGGTGAACAACGTTTACCGGGATAGGTCGCTTAACCGCTGAGCGATGGGGAATTGCTATAATTCGCGCCACAAACACGGGAGCCGCGTGGCACGCGTCCGATGCTGCTGCGTCCGTCATTTCTCAGCGGGAGCCGTACCTTACGTGGAAGACCCAAAAATCGTCGCAGAGCGAATCATTGCCAACGTCGAAAACATCATCGTCGGGAAGCAGCGCGAACTTCGCCTCGCGGTGACCGCCCTGCTTTGCGGTGGGCACATGCTCATCGAAGACGTGCCCGGCGTGGGCAAGACGATGCTGGCGCGGGCCATCGCCGTGTCCACCGGATGCACCTTCAGCCGCATCCAGTTCACGCCCGATCTCCTGCCGAGCGATGTCACCGGCGTTTCGATTTACAACCAGAAAGTCGGTGATTTCGAGTTTCGTTCGGGGCCGATCCTCGCCCAGATCGTCCTCGCCGATGAAATCAACCGTGCGACACCGAAGACGCAGTCGGCCCTTCTCGAAGCCATGGAAGAGCGCCAGACGACCGTCGATGGGGTGACCCACAAGATGCCGGCGCCGTTCATGGTGCTGGCCACCCAGAACCCCATCGAATACGAGGGCACCTTCCCCCTCCCCGAAGCCCAGCTCGACCGCTTCCTCATCCGGTTCTACCTCGGCTACCCGAGTCCAACCGATGAAGTGCTGGTGCTCGATCGGCAGCAACAGGCCCACCCCATCGATTCCCTCCAGCAGGTCACCGATGCAAACGAAATCCTCCAGCTGCAGAAGGCCGTCCGCGAAATCTACGTGGACCCGCTGATTAAGCAGTACATCGTCCAGCTTTCGAACGCGACGCGAGAGCACGAGGCGGTCTACCTCGGAGCCAGCCCGCGGGGTTCGCTGGCGCTCTTCCGTACCTCACAGGCAAAGGCCCTCCTCGAAGGCCGCGACTTCGTCACTCCGGACGACGTGAAGGAGCTCGCGCTCTTCACCCTCGCCCACCGCGTTATCGTCAGCCCCGGTGCGAAGGTGAAGGGGATGACGCAGGCCGACGTTGTGGCCCAGTGCCTCGCTCGAGTCCCGGTTCCTGGCGCAAAGGCACGGGTTTAGCCCCGTGAGGCAGGCAGTTCGTTCGCTGTGGAGCCCGGATCGCAGGATCCTGACGCTCGTCATGGTCATTCTGCTTGCCGCAATGTTCACCGCCTTCGGCACCGGGTTCTGGTTGCTCTTCCGGCTCGTCTACATCATCGCCCTCGCCATTCCGTTCGCCTGGCTCCTCGTCTGGTGGAATGTCCAGGGCCTCGAAGCAGATGTCGACCGGCGGACGGCCCGCGCCCAGGTCGGCCAGGAGGCCCAGGAGATCATCGAGGTCCGCAATCGCACCGTCCTGCCCAAGGTCTGGCTCGAAATCGAAGACCCCAGCGATCTGCCCGGCCATCGTTCGAAGCGCATCGTCATCATCCCCCCGCGGCGGAGCCGGAACTGGGTGGTCAACACACGGCTGATGCGGCGCGGGCTGTTCGATTGGGGCCCGTTGCGAATAACTGCCACCGACCCGTTCGGGCTTTTCAAGCGAAACCGCTTCATCGGTGGCACCCAGCAACTCCTGGTCTATCCCGCTGTGGTCGATTTGCCTCACTTCCAGGCGCCGCCGGCGAACCTGCCCGGGGAAGGTCGCTTCCGCCGCCGGACGCACTACATCACGCCCAACGCGAGCGGCATCCGCGAATACGCTCCCGGCGATGCCTTCAACCGCATCCACTGGAAAAGCACCGCACGCACCGGCACGATGATGGTGAAGACCTTTGAACTCGATCCCGCGAGCGATATCTGGGTGATCCTGGACCTCGAGAAGCGAGTCAACGCCGGCCGGGGCGAAGAGAGCACCGAAGAATATGCGGTTCGCGTGGCGGCAAGCGTCGCCCGCCACTACATCATCGATAACCGTCCCGTTGGCATGATCGCATTTGGCAAGGACCTTCGCGTCACCGAGCCGGAGCGCGGCCAGCAACAGCTCACACGCATACTCGAAACGCTGGCAACGGCCAGCGCGGTCGGCGATGCCCCCCTTTCGAACCTGTTAATGGAAGAGCAGCGGCGCTTCGGACGGCACACGACGCTGATCGTCGTTACTGCTTCGACGGATGACACCTGGCTGACGGCGATCCAGTCGCTCACCCAGCGCGGCGTACGGGCGGCCTGCGTCCTCCTCGACCCCTCGACCTTCGGCGATTCACGTTCGCCACTCATGCTCTTTGGACAACTGACGGCAAGCGATATCCTCACCTATGTCGTTCGGCGCGGGGACGACCTGAGCCTCGCGCTCAGCCCAACAGGAAGCGGGGTGAATGCATGGCAACAATAAATCCCCCACTGGATCGGCCCGCGGCACGGCGAGTGAGTTCGGCAGCCCTCCGGGCGCCACGCCTGGTGATGAGCTGGGAAGACTGGCTGACGTTCTTCGCCGCCGTTATCACCTTCCTTGCCGTCGCCGTTTCGCTGGAACAGGCGAACTGGGTGCGGCGAATGCCTGCCTTCGTCCCGACGACGCTGGCGGGCCTCCTCATCGGCATGGTTTCCGCGCGCATTCGCTACTACGCCGCCGTCATCCACCCGGTCGCTCTCCTCCTTGGCCTTGTCGTGGTGGTGCTCGCCACCCAGACTTTCGCAGACGGCGTAAGCCTCGCGGAGCGCCTCTCGGACTACCGGATCCGGATGGTGGACTGGTACCACATCGTCCGCGCCGGCGACATCAGTAACGACAACCTGCCCTTCGTCTTCCTCGTCCATGCCCTCATCTTCCTCGCAACCTACTTCGCCGCCTGGTGCCTCTTCCGCTGGCGCAACGCCTGGCTGGCCGTGATACCGAGCGGCATCATCCTGCTCACGAACATCAGCTTCCTCCGGGGCAAACCGAGTGAGGCGTTCGTCATCTTCCTCTTCGGCGCCATCATCCTGATCGCCCGCTTGCACCTCCAGAAGAACCAGGACCAATGGAAGAAGGACGGTGTCGAGTACCCGGAATTCATCAGCGTGAGCGCAATCCAGCTGACGGTGATGGCCACGCTCGGATTGCTCATCGGCGCCTGGCTCTTGCCACTCGGAAACCAGGCGAAAGCTGTCGAAAGCGTGTTCAACACGATCGCGCGACCCGTGACCGACCAATCCGACACCTTCGTCCGCCTGTTCCACAGCATCGATTCGCGCAAAGGCGCCCAGCTCCACAGCTTCGGCGATACCCTCCCCATCCAGGGCTCGGTCAAGCTCGGGACGAAGGAACTGTTCGAGGTCAACAGCCCCGATGCTGGCCTCATCCGTGCGACCAGCTACGACACCTATACCGGCGCTGGCTGGAAGGTCACGGGTCGCGAAACCAACCGCGTTGATGCGCGCACCCTTGCTGCCGATGAAGAGGTGCAGCAATCCTACGAAGAGCGAAACGTCTCCATCCTGCGTGTCACCGTAATAGACCCCGAGAGCACGCTCCTCTCGCCCGGCACACCACTCGCTGCAAACGTCGACACTACGGTCGAACACCCGAAGGGCTTCGATGGCGACATCGAAGAGATCCGTAGCCGCAGGGCACTGAACAAGAACGACACCTACGTCGCCATCGGCTCCACTTCGCGGGCAAATGTGCAGGAACTTATCCAGGCCGATACGGCCTACCCGGACTGGGTGACAGACCGTTACCTGCAGTTGCCCAATTCGCTCCCCGAGCGCGTTGGTGATGAGGCCAGCCGGATCGTCGGCGAAGCACAGGCCGATTCGCCCTATCTCGCGGCCAAGGCCATCGAGACCTACCTCCGCGGCATGCCCTTCGACCTGAACGTGCCGTCTCCGCCCCCGAATCGCGACGTGACCGATTACCTCCTCTTCGATCTGAAGGCTGGCTACTTCGATTACCAGTCGACAGCGATGTGCGTGATGCTGCGGACGCAGGGCATTCCCTGCCGCCTCGCGGTCGGCTACGTCCTCGACCCGGCCACGGGCGAAGAAACCAACTACACGATCAAGAAAGACAACGCCTACACCTGGGTGGAAGTCTTCTTCCCGAAGTACGGCTGGATTAACTTCAACCCCACTGCCGATCGGCCGGCTGGCGGCGCCGATGGCTCGCTCGGCAGTGGCGTCCAGATCGGTACCGAACCGTTTGACCTCGACCCGAGCCTCTTCGAAGACATCCCGGGCGTCGACATCAACCCCGATGGCCCCGGCGCGGCTCTTGCGGAAGAGCCCGTCGTCAACGAGCCGTTCCCATGGAGCATCGTCTTTGGACTTGCGGGACTGCTGGTGGCGGCCGCGGCAATCGTCTTCTCGGGACGAATCGCCTGGAACTGGGGCCTCGGTGACCTCGATGGCCGCGCGAAACTCTGGGCGAAGACCCAGCGCCTCGCAGGCTGGGCGAAGATCGGCAGCAAGCCGGCGGAAACGCCCCGCGAGTGGTCACGCCGCCTCGGCAAGACGATCGACCGCGAGGACGATGCGCTGCTGCTTTCGAACGCCTACGAGGAATCGCGCTACGGCCGCCCCGATCTCGTTCGAATCGCCGACGAGGACGCCGAAACCTCGTACAAGAGCCTGCGCTCGGCACTGGCCGCGAAGTTACTGCGCCGGAAACAGAAGCCCCGAAAGTGATCGTAAATAGCGCCTCCGCGCCGGTGAACCCGGGTGTGGCCGTTCGTTACCGGCGCCGTGCCGTAGCGTTGTCCTGACATGGAACCCTTGATTGCTGCCTACACCGAGACCGCGATGGGCTGGGCCGGAGTCGCACTGAGTGCCGCGGGAATTCGCTACGCGACGCTGTTCCATCGCTCCGAAACGGCTGTGGCCGGCGAGTTGCGCGCGTTCGGGGCACTCCCCGGTGGGCATCCCGATGCTGAGCGAGCAAAAGCAACACTGCGCGCCTATGGCGCTGGCGAGCCCGCGCCGATCGAGGAATTCCCGGTTGACCTGCCGGAGTGTACCTCGTTGCAGGCGAAAACGTGGCTCGCACTCCGCGAGATCCCACGTGGCGAAACGCGAAGCTACGGCTGGCTGGCGCGTCTTGTGGGCGAAGGCCACGCCCCGCGAGCGATCGGTGCCGCTGTCGGCTCGAACCCAATCCCCCTCTGGCTCCCCTGCCACCGCGTGGTCGCGAGCGATGGCTCGCTGCACGGCTTCGGCGGCGG
>JBATAT010000449.1:0-4237 GCA_049662005.1 Tepidiformaceae bacterium | reverse complement strand
GCATTGAAGTTCGCCACCGTGTCCATGAAGTTCTCGACCGGCAGGTCCATCAGTTCGGCCATCTCCTTGAGGGTTTCGGCCTGCACCGGCGGCCCCACGGGGCGCCATGCTCGCGCAAACTCCTCCCGCTGGTACGACTTCTGGTCGAACAGGCACCATGCTTCGCCGCCCGCCTGCTCGACGATGAACTTGGAGAACTTCACGTAGGTGTGATCGCGGAAGTCTTCGCCCTCATCGAGGAAACGCTTGCCCTCGCGGTCGATGAAGATGCCCATCTGGTAGTTGTAGAGGGCCGTCACGCCGCACTCGATCTTGGGCGAACGCGCGTCGAGGACGGCAGAATGGTAATCGCCCCACTGGCCCGCTGGCTGAGCGCCGGCTTCCATCGCCATCCGCAAGCCCTCACCGGTGTTGTACCGGCTTCCGCGCAGGATGAGCGAATCGGCGAATCGCCCGAGGTAGCGAACCCGCATCTCGACGTTCGCCTGGAACCCGCCGCAGGCGAGGATCACACCGCCCGAAGCGTAGATATCGGTCAGGCCTTCTGGGCCTCTCGCACGCACCCCGGCGACCGAGCCATCCGTACGAACGATCAGGTCTACCGCTCCGGTTTCATAGGCGACTGCTCCACCGAAACCTTCGAGGCGGCGGTAGAGCAGGTCGGTCAATCCCTGGCCGCCGGACTTTGGGCTGCGCCGGTAGCCAGCTGTATGCGGGTAGCCTGCCTCCCACTCGAGGCCCATGCCCGTGATCCATTCGGCCGTTTCGCGGGCGTTTTCACAGAGCGTGCGAATGAGTTCGGGGTTCGCGCGGCCCCGTGAGATGCGCATGAGGTCTTCGAACATGTCCTCGACGCTGTAGTCGCGCGGGCCGAATTCGTCGGCTTCGTGCGGGAAACGCATCTGGGCATCGGCGAAGCGCGTATTGCCGCCGCGTCCCTCGATCGGGGCCTTCTCGATGAGGATCGTTTCGGCGCCCGCCTGGCGAGCGGCGATGGCAGCGCAGAGGCCCGCGATACCGCCACCTACAACAAGGACGCTCGTTTCGTACGTGGCAGCCGCGCCGCCGGACCCGCTTGGAATTGGCATGCGCGCATTAAGCAACGAGTGATGAACAATAAGCAACGCACCGGGTGCCGTTTTGAACTCGCCGCCGCCAGCCTATTTCTGTTTCGGCTCCCAGAGGCCGCAGGTTGTTTCCGTGTCATCGAGGAACGGGCCGACGCACTCGCGCCCATCGCGCACGATATGACGACAGATATTGATGAGGCCCTGGCCAAGCCGGTGGCTGCCCATCGTCATCTGGAGGTAGGCGCACTTCGCCGCAAAACGGTACGGCACGTAATCGTCGTCCGGTTGCATCACACTTCGCACTCTGCCCGAAGGAGGCGCAACGGCCAATCAGCCGCCGTAACTCACCGCCAGGCCAGCACGCGCGTCGCTCTGGATCCCGTACTGGGGAATCGGGTAGCGGAGCCCGTTGGCGGAGAGCCGTGCCATTCCGGCGATCGCTCGCGGGAGGTACTTCGGCGGCAACGCCATCAGGAGTTCATCGTCGAGGACGCCACCGTATCGCCGTTCGGCGAAGCAGGGGATTGCGAGGCTTGGTTCGCCGGTCGCCAGCGCACGGCCCCACGAATCAGCGCATGCCGATTCGCCGACAACACTCCATTCGAACTTCTTGTAGCCGGCCCACTGAAGCCCATTGATGAGGATGATCATCTGACCGGGCGTCGCATAAATGAGGCAGATGTCAGGCGGATCGAGGCGGCCCGAGGTCAGCGGCGAGACCGCCATCGCCTGGTATTTGCCGAAGGGCACGGTATCCATCGCGGCCTGGTGCGCGGCCGAATCCTCCAGCGTCGAAAACCAGACGCCCGCCATGTTCTTGCCCGAAAGCCACTTCTCGTCCCTCGGGGCGAGCCCGATGACCGCGCCGCACTGCGCGCCGACCAGGTCGTCGTTGGTGATGCCGACGGTCCATCCGAGCCTTGCCGCCTGGGCCACGATCTGGTCCGTGGTGTGAACGTCTTTCGGCCGCCGGATTCGCGGGATCGCTTCCATCTCCTCGACGGTCGCGAACATTTTCATGCCGATTGGCGTCGTTTTCAGCCGCAAGAGGCCGTTGAGGTCGTCGACCAGCTTGGGCCAGTCATAGGTTTCAGGATCCTGGACAGCGATGTCGTCGGTGGAGATGACGGTCACGTGGAGCCTCCTGGGGAGGGAGATAGGCCCATGCTACGCCTCGCCACCGGACTTTCCACTCGAACCACATCACGAAGTGCACCCCGGATCGTTCGGATTACCGCCAAGAGCACAAAGAACGCCAAGAATCGTTCGGGGGGTCCTCGTGCTTTTCGCATCCTTTGTGTTCAAGAAACGGAGCACCCGAGCCGCGGTAGGGTTCGGAATTAACCGCCAAGGCGCCATGGACGCCAGGAATCTTTGGGGGTCTTCGCGCTCTTCGCGTCCTTCGTGTTCAAACGACACAGCACCGGAACCGCGAGCGTAAGCGACCGGCCCTCCTCCCCTCCAGCGCAGCGCCGAGGGCCGTGAAGCCCCCGCGCCGGATTGCCAGCCCGCTGGCGCAGCCCACCCCAAACCTGCAACACTTCGCAACCACGCTTAACGGAGAGGCACCATGCCGGAAATTACCCACCGCACCATCCAGACGAACGGCATTAACATGCACATCGCCGAGGCCGGCAGCGGGCCCCTCGTGGTGATGTGCCACGGCTGGCCGGAGTCGTGGTATTCCTGGCGCCATCAGCTCTCCGCCCTGGCCGATGCTGGGTATCACGCGGTTGCTCCCGACCAGCGCGGCTACGGCCAGACCGACAAGCCGGAGGCCATCGACCAGTACACACAGCTTCACATGGTCGGCGATATCGTCGGCCTGCTTGATGCACTGCACGAGGAGACGGCCGTCATCGTCGGCCACGATTGGGGAGCGCCAGTCGCCTGGAATTCGGCGCTGCTGCGGCCGGACCGCTTCCCGGCCGTGGTGGGCATGAGCGTGCCCTACGCCCCTCGCGGCGACTTCAAGCCGACCGACGGGCTGAAGATGGCCTTCGGCGAAAACTTCTTCTATATCCTCTACTTCCAGCAGCCAGGGGTCGCGGAGGCGGAGTTGGAGGCGGATGTCGCGAAAACCATGCGCATGCTGCTGTTTTCCGCCTCCGGCGACATCGTTCGGGCCGGGGACGCGATGACCCCGCGTCCCGCAGCAACCACAAAGTTCCTCGACGGAATGACGGACCCGGACCAGCTTCCCGGCTGGCTGACTGAGGCCGACCTTGCCTTTTTCGTGGACGAGTTCAAGCGGTCCGGGTTCCGTGGGGGGCTGAATTGGTACCGAAACATCGATCGGAACTACGAACTGATGGCGGCGTGGCGCGCCGCGAAAGTGACGGTCCCGGCCCTGTTCATCACCGGCGAGAAGGATGTCGTCCGTTCGTTCGCGCCCGAAGCGACCATTCGCGAGAACGTGCCGAACCTGAAAGACCTCGTGATCGTCCCCGGCGCGGGCCACTGGGTGCAGCAAGAGCGGCCAGACGAGGTGAACAAGGCGCTCATCGGGTTCCTCAAGAGCCTGTAGCGCCGGTCGTCGCTCGGCCCTGCGACCGTTAGGATCGGCGGGTGCCAGACCCACTGCTGATCACTTCCGAGGACTTCGACGCACTCGAACCCGAGTGGCTCGACCTCTGGCAAACCGTGCCGGATGCCACGCCGTTCCACCACCCGGCCTGGCATCGCGTTTGGCTGCGCCACTTCGGCGAATCGGTTGCGCCGGTGTTCCTCGGCCTTCGTCGGGGAGCTGAACTCGTTGGCGTCGCAGCCCTCCAGATGGAGCGTACCGAGGCACGCGAACTCGGCGACCACAACGTCCGCGATTACGCCGGACCCCTCGTGCTGCCCGGCGAGGAAGTGGCTGCCTCCAGCGGCATGCTCGAATGGCTGCGGGAGGACCTGACCCCGGCCGCGACCTTCTGGGGGCTTCCGAATGACTCGCCCGTGCGTTCGGCGCTGTTGCGGATTCCCGAAACCACGGGCTGGCAGGCAGAAGAATCGCCCGAAGCCGTCTGCCCGGGGGCGGATCTGCCGGGCGACTTCGAATCGTTCGTGGCCTCATTGCCAAAGCACGACCGCCACGAACTGCGCCGCAAGATGCGGAACTTCGAGGCAGTGGGAGAAACTGCCTATGCCTCGTTCACGGCACCCGGCGAGGTGTCCGAGGG
>JBATAT010000448.1:0-1767 GCA_049662005.1 Tepidiformaceae bacterium | reverse complement strand
GCCGAGAAGCGCGGCTCTGAATTGAACGAACTCCCGCTCGACGTCTACCGCGAGCGAAGCGACCTCTTCGGAGCCGATGTGCTCGACATCACCGTTGATTCCGCCCTCGCGGCTCGTGACATCCCCGGCGGAACCGCCCCCCGCCAGGTGCGAATCGCGGCGGCGCAACTCCGGGCTGCACTGGGTTAAGCCTGGCCGGGTTGAGCTATAATCGCGGTATGTCCAGCAAAGAACGGCTCCACCAGCTCATCGACGAAATGAACGACGATCAGGCAGCGGTCCTCTTGCTGGACCTCGAGGAACCGCGCGAGCCGCTATCCACCGAGGATATCGCCAGCATCAAGCGCGGCCGCGCCCCGGCGCGGGCCGGAAAACTCCGCACCACAGATGAAGTCTTTGAGCGCCTCATCCCTAACTAAGCATCGTCACGAACGGCTCCATCCACTCGCGCATGCCCAGCCCTTCCTTGAACCCCTTGTTGCGCTGCCAGTATTCCCAGAGGAGGAGTCGTTCCCAGAGCACAAACACCGGGAATCGCTGTCGAAAGCCCGGTAGTTCGGGATGGCTGTCGCGGTAGGCGGCGAGGAATTCCTTCCGGCCCGCGACTCTATCTTTCCAATAGAACATCAGCGGCCGTATCAGGTCGCCCTCAGGATGGCCCGATTCGGCCGTCGCCCAATCGATGACCCCGGTCAGTCGCCAAATCCCGTCACGCTGTTCGAACAAGACGTTGTGTGCCCCGAAGTCCATGTGGACTACCACCGGCTGGAACGGCAGATTCATTGCCGTTCGCCCCTGGGCGACGACAGACCGAGCCCACTCGACGTCATTTGCGGTGGTCGCGGATGATGCGCGCAGCGACATTTCGAGCAGCGTCTCAATGATTTCTTCTTCAACGTACTCGCCGTAGCTGCGGGCAGATGGGGCAATTCGGTCTGTTCGCGGGTGGTGGTGCCCGGGAGTTGGCAGTTCCACGGTGTGCAGCGCTGCAAGGGCACGTCCGAGTTCGTCGGCCTGCTCCCGCATCTCCTTGTTTGTGTAGTGCTTCCCCGCAGGTTGCTGGAGACAGGAGCCTGGCAACCGTGGCTGGAAGGCAAATCCCCACCCGAAGATTTCGCGCCCCTCTTCGAGCAGATACGGCCATGCTACCGGCGGGCCGGACAGCGACTCGTGAACGATCCGCGAGAAGAATCGTTCCTTCTGGAACTGCCAGTCATCTTCGCCCGCTGGGTTCCAGTGCGGAGCACCGCGGAACACGTAGTCGCCAGTACTCGCGGTGACCATCAGGTTCTGACCGAAGAGCCCGTTGGCGATTGGTTTGGCCGAAACGAGCCGCCCGAGATCGAACCGATCCAGGGCGGCCTGCAACTGATCATCGGAGATAACGCCGAGGCGCTTCGAATACTCGCGGCTGGCCATTTGACGTGTCCTTTGGCGAGCCGCGAGTTTCCCGGCTCAGTTGAGAAGCTTGAGCAGTTCCTTCGTCGCCTCGGCGGCAGCGACGACGCGTGAACGCTCGTCATCGGTCAGCGGCAGCTCGAATGTGCGCTGGATGCCACCTTCGCCGAGCTGACAAACCGTGCCGCTAAAGACATCCCGGATGCCATATTCACCCTGGTGGTAGACCGAGCACGGGATCAGCCGCCGCTGGTCTCTCAGGATCGACTCGACCATGGTGACCGTTGCGGCGGAAGGTGCGAAGTAGGCCGAACCCGTCTTGTACAGTTCGCCAATCTCGGCGCCCCCGCGCATGGCACGAGCGACAAT
>JBATAT010000447.1:0-1614 GCA_049662005.1 Tepidiformaceae bacterium | reverse complement strand
GGCAGGTGGAGCGCTGGCTGAAGTCGGTCGAAGCCGAAGCTCTGGTTCCGAACTGAACGGCTATCGCGGCAGGCCCGTCTCGATGTCCAGCCGCTGATCAGAAAACAGGGTGACTGTTCCATCGGGGTCGGCGATGGAAGCCAGGTACTCCTTCGGGAGCTTCTTGATGAACTCCATCGCGCAATCGACGCAGATCCCGTGAGAAACCTGCGCGCCACGGCTGGCGACCACGGAGGTGCACCAGGCGCAGACGATACTGACCCCGTCGTCCTCGGTCATGATTCGAAGGTACAACGCGATCAGCGCCAGCGGGCCTCGAATCCGGACAATTCACCCGCCTGTAACGCGATATCCACTATCCCCGGGGGAGTCCGAGGCCGCGCATCGCGATGATGTTGCGCTGGATCTCGCTCGTACCTCCGCCGATCGGGCTGGTCGTGCTGTGCAGATAGAAGCGCGCGAACTTTCCGCCCTGCGCTTCGAGGTCGTCCCGGTCCGTGGTCTGCGCGTGGAGTCCGCCGAGGTGCATGGCCGTCGAAGCCAGCCGGACATCGAGTTCGCTCGAATAGAGCTTCGCGATCGAACTCTCCTTGTTCGGGATTTCGCCCCGCTCCTGCATCGAGATGATGCGGTAGCAGATGAGCGCTTCCACCTGGGCCTCGATCATCCGGTCCGCGAGCTCGTTCCGGGCAGCGCGGTTGGCCGCCACCGTCTCGCGTCCAATCTGCGATTCCTTCGCGAACTTCACCAGGTCACGGGCAATCAACTGGTGCGCGACGCTGGTGGCGATCCCGCTGCGTTCGAAGTCGAGCGTTGTCGTCGCGAGGTACCAGCCCCGGTTCTCTTCGCCGAGGAGATTCGTCGCCGGGATCCGGACATCCTCGAAGTAAACCTCGTTGAACTCGTGGCTGTTGAGCATGTTGTAGAGCGGCCGCACCTGGACGCCCGGCGTTTTCATATCGAGGAGGAAGTAGCTGATTCCCCGGTGCTTGGGTGCATCTGGGTTCGTCCGCGCGATGAGGATGCCCATATCGGCGTGTTGCGCCCCGGAAGTCCAGATCTTCTGGCCATTAACGACATAATCATCACCGTCGCGAATCGCCCGTGTCTGGAGCGACGCGAGATCGGAACCGGCGCCGGGTTCGCTGAAGAGCTGGCACCACGTGTGCTCGCCGGAGATGATCTTGGGGAGGTACTTCGCCTTCTGCTCGTCGCTGCCGTAGACCATCATCGTTGGGCCGGCCCAGCCATGGCCGATTCCGCCCGAACGGGGAGCGCGCCGCCAGGCGAACTCTTCGCTGAGGATGAACTGTTCCTTCACGCTCAGCCCACCGCCGCCATGCTCCTTCGGCCACGCGGGTGCGCCCCAGCCGCGCTCGTTGAGCTTCGCCGTCCAATCGCGCATCCATTCGCGGAACCCCGGCTGGGCCCGGCCCGCGCCGTTGAAGAGACCCCACTCGGTTGGGCGTTCGGCCATTTCGGCGGGATATTCGTTATCCAGAAAGTCCGAGACGGTCTTTCGGAACGCGATCTCGTTCGGGCTATCGCGGAACTCCATGGCACACCTCCGGGGCGAGCCGGATTGTCGAATCTGCGCCGGGGATTGTCCACCAC
>JBATAT010000446.1:0-20130 GCA_049662005.1 Tepidiformaceae bacterium | reverse complement strand
CGCGATTGCTTTCACCTGGTCGAGGAAGCGCGAAGCTTTGTCCACCTGGCCATCGCGGAGGCTGGTATCGACAGGGAGGGACTCTTCGGGAACCTGTTCCGCAGCGGCTTGCCTGGCCGCGTCGGTGAGAGCAGCGGATTCGAAGCTCGCCTCGTGGGGAGCCGACAGGGTGGCGGAGGCGACATCGCCCTCTGCCAGTCCGCCTTCGAGGCGAAAGACGGGAACAACCAGGATCATGGTCGCAGCGGCGATGATCAGGCCGAAGAGGGCGGCAGTTGTCTTCGAAACACCGGGTTGGGAGAGTGAACGTGCCATAAAGGTGTTTGCAGGATAGCAGAGGAGAGACCGGGCCTCCGGGTCGCTAACCTGCGAGGCCTTCGCCGAGGAAGTCGTTGAGGGCGGTCAGCCGTTCGATAACGAGGAAACCGGCACGATCGCGGGCGCGATCGGTGCGTTCGAGGAGGACGGCTCTCATTCCGGCGGCGCGCGCCCCGGCAATATCGGTGGCGGCGGTGTCGCCGACAAAGATAGCTTCCTGCGGTTCGAGGCCGATTGCTGCGAGCGCCTTCAGGTAGGGGCTGGGGTTGGGCTTGGCCAGGCCCACATCGGCTGACGCGACGAAGGCATCGATGTAGCCGGCGAGGCCAAGCTCGTTCACCTTCGGTTCGAACAGCGCCGCGGGAAAGATCGCATTCGTGACGACGGCCGTCTTGTAACCGCGATAGCGGAGCGAGGCGAGCAACGCACGCGCGTCGTCGTAGACCACCATGCCATGCGAGCTCTCGCGAAAGAAGATTCGAGCGCAGCTTTCCACCTCGCTGGCACCGACTGCGAGCCCCAGCCAGGTGAACGCTTCGCCGAGTATGCGTGAGATGTGGGGTGCGGCGTCGGTTTCGCCTGGACGGTACTCGGGAAGGGCGGCGTGGAAGGCGCGTTCGAGACCGTCATCGGAGACATCGAGTGCCAGCCGTTCGCGAGCGAAGGCGGCTACCGCCGCGGTGGGCGCCCCGACGACAAGCGAATCATCGCGAACGATGGTGCCGCCCCAATCGAAGAGCACCCCGCGAATTGCCATTTCAGGCGCCCAGCAGCCTGCGGACGGTTTCGTTGATGAGGCGGCCATCGGCGCGGCCCGCGAACTGCTTGGTCAGCACCGGCATGACTTTGCCCATTTCCCGCGGCCCACTCGCGCCCGTCTCGGCGATCACCTTCGCGGCGGCCGCCTCGATCTCTTCGGCGGTGGCCTGCTGTGGCATGTAGTGCTCGAGGATCTCGGCTTCGGCGCGTTCTTTGGCGGCCAGGTCTTCACGATTCGCCTTTTCGAACTGGTCGATGCTGTCGCGGCGCTGCTTCACCTGCTTCTGGATAATGGCGAGTACTTCATCATCCGAAGCGACAAGCGGCGGCAACTTCGCCATTTCGGCGAGCTGGGCATCGGAGGAGCCAGGGGGTGGGGTGCGAATTTCAGCGTTGCGAATGGCCGAGATAAGCATGCGGAGGGCCGTCTTGCGGGTCTCCTCTTTGTTGCGCATGGCCTCGGTGAGGTCGGACTGGATCTGTTCTTTGAGCGAAGCCATTGTTGGTACCACTCCGATAAATGGAGCAGGCCCGGCGAAATTCGCCGGGCCTACGGGGGTTTCAGGTTCGAGAGCCTGGCCTAGCGCCTGCTGGCTGCTCGGGCCTCGCTCCGGAGTTGCTTCTTGCGAAGCTTCCGGATGCGTGCTGCTTCCTTCTTCTTGCGCTTCACGCTCGGCTTTTCGTAGTGCTCGCGACGCCGCGCTTCGGCCAGGATTCCATCCTGTTGCACGCGCTTGTTAAAGCGCTTGAGCGCTGCCTCGAAGCCCTCGCCATCGCCGACGATTACTTCTGCCAAAAGGGGAGATCACCTCGCCTTCATGCGAACGGAATTGTCCTGTGAGCAGGAGCCGCAGTTCCCTACCGTAGCAGAATCTCCGGCGAACGGCGAACTCCAGTCAGACGGTGACCTGCAGATCAACGCCTGCGGCAACTGCGGCTTCGGCGACCTTTTGCCATGCCTGATCAAGATCCTCGATGAGGTTCTCCGGGATCGCCCACATGATCTGGCGGTTCTCCAGCGAACAGACGCTGCAGTGGCGCGGGGCATCCCACTCCTTGTGGACCCGGTGTTCCATCAGGATCTCGAGGAGCGTTACGCGGAACGTCTTGCCGCAGACGTTGCAGTAGCGCTCGATGTAGGCACAGCGGAGGAGGCTATTCATCTCCGCCAGTGAGCGTCAGGACGACGACGGATTGTTCCTGCGCCTCAAGGTCGTGGTGCACCCCGGGCTGAAAGACAGCCATCTGGCCACTGCGCAATTCTATTGTTTTGTCAGCCGTGCGCAGATTCACAATTCCGCGGAGGGCATAGACCGTAACGACACCAGGCGCGGCGTGTTCTTTCACCACGTCGCCACCTTCTTGAGCCATCATGATGATTGAGACGCCCGCTTCCCGGGCGAGGCTTTTTGATTGGCGGCGGCTGCCGGGGAGTGCCGCCAGCAGCTCATCGGCGTGCGTTTCCAGGTCGATCTGGTGGGCTGGGGCTGGCTTGGGATATTCACCGGTTGGGATGTGGGTGGTTTCCGGCATGTTCGGGATCCTCCGTTTCGTCGTGTCAGTCCTCCCATAGTAACCCTTTGTGCCGGTGGTTTGGGCGAGGGCCAGGGTTTGTGTTGCTGCAAGTGGTACTACTCATTGACGAGCGACTGACAATTCACTACGGTTCGCCCCTCCTCTTCGTCGGACCATTTCGGGCGCGGTGGGATGAAGGAGTACGAACGTGGCCAAGCTCGGGAAAACAGCCGTTGTCGCCGGCAGGAGCATGGGCGGTCTGGCTGCTGCCGCCGCACTTTCGAAGTCCTTCGAGAACGTGGTCATCATCGACCGTGACCCCTCAGGCCCCGGAGTCGACAAGCGCCCGGGGGTGGGCCAGGGGCACCATCTCCACTTGTTGCAGCGGGGTGGCGAACTCGCGGCCGAGCGCCTGCTGCCGGGCACCCGAGTGGACTTGATTGCCGCTGGCGCTGTCGAAGTCACTGCGTCGATCGATGGCCGATTCTACGACCACGGCTACTGGCTGCCGCAGCGCGACCTTGGATTCACCAACCTCTCGGCAACACGCTGGCTGATGGAGCAGGTCGTGCGAGAGCGGCTCCTGCGGGAGCCCGGAGTGAGCGTCCGGAGCAACTCAACCCTGAGTGACATCGTCATCGATGAAGGTGGCAGCGTGACCGGGGTTGCCTTCACAAACGGCGAAGGGGTTTCCGAAACCCTCGACGCGGACCTCGTGGTGGACTGCACGGGACGGGGTTCGAAGGTGCGCGCGCTGCTCGTGGCGCACGGGTACGACGAAGTCCCTGAGTTCAATATCAATATGGGGATTTCCTACACGAGCGCGCTGATGAACGCCCCCGCCGATGCGCTCGGTACCGATAAGAACCTCGTGGTCCTCCCAAATCCACCGCACAAGCGCGGAGCGTTCGTTGCAAAGGTCGAGGGTGGCAACTGGCTCGTCTCGCTGCACACGCGTTTCGAGAAGGACCTTCCGAAAACCTACGCCGAAATGCTGGCCTTCGCATCGGGGATCGAAGTGCCGGACGTGGCCGAGTTCCTGGAGAAAGCTTCGCTCGCCGGAGAAATCCGTAGTTACCGCAAACCTGACGCCACCTGGCGGCGATTCGACAGGCTCGAAAGGTTCCCGGAACGGTTGTTGGCCCTCGGCGATGCGGTGACGAGCTTCAACCCGGTCTACGGCCAGGGGATGTCGGTGGCGTTGATGCAGGCATGCGCGCTCAACGACATCCTCGAGGCGCGTTCCGCAGGTTCGGTGGGCCTCGACGGCCTGGCGCGCGAATTCTTCCCGAAGGCCAAGGAGATCAGCGGCGAAGCCTGGAACTCGAGCACTCTCGTCGATGCGGCTTACGAGGAAGTGACTGGCGACACCCCACGTGGGTCTGAGCAGAGCCTCACGTTCGTGAGAGCAGTTCGCACCCTCCTCGCTACGGACCCATCGCTGCACGCGGATTACGTGGGCATTGGCCAGATGGTGAACCCGAACACCGTGCTGTTCAGCCGTGACCGTGTGGCGAGGGTGATGGCAGCGGCGGCAAAATTGTAAGCCCTCACCCCCGGCCCTTTCTCCCGGCTCCTGCGTCGCGGGCGAGGGGAGCGTCTACTGTTGTTCGAATGGGCGACCGGCCGCCTGTTCGCGAAGGATCAGCCGTTCGAGGTGATATTCAACCCAGATGCCAGGGCGCTGCGTGCGGATGCCGGGCGCGTCGTGGTTGTAGCGATCCTGCTTCTTGCGGATCTCGCGGGCCTTCGCCTCGTACTTCGCACGAAGGCGGTCGACCGCCGGGCCGATTCGTGTCCAATCGGCCGGGTCAACGATCCCCTCGCAGTAGTCGTGATGGTTCCGGTCGACGAGTGCCAGTGCTTCGAGGTCAAGCTCGATTTCGCGGCCGAGGTTGAGCCACTCGGGCAGGTAACCGCCATTCTGGAGCATCTTGAAGCCGAGCCAATTGTCGCCCGCTGCCGACTGGCCTTCGCGCGAGAGCGCGAGCGGTTTGCCTTGGCCGGGCAGGTTGGCGAACGCCCCGGCCGCCATTGCTTCCTGGATCGCGCCTTCGATGGTCTTTTCAAGGCTCATCGCCCGGCGATTGTAGCAAATTTGCCGAGCCGCAAGCGCGGGCAGGCTCCCAAGGAGTCACAGAAAACTACGTTACTCACTGCCGAACGCATGATGCGTTCCGGTTGAGGCTTCGAGGTTACTTGCGACGCTGGGCGATGGCACAGACAGTGCTGGAGCCGATGGCGCCCTGCTCGTCGTACATCGTGCATTCGCCGACGGCGATGCCATCGGCCGAGTGGTGGGAGGCGACTTCGAAGCCGACCCATTCGCCGCGTGGGTAGCGGTGCAGGTAGAGGGTAATGTCGGCATTGATGAATTCGAGGCCGTTACTTCCCCAGTTGGCCGCGGGATTCGCCCAGTCTGCCGCGGAAGCAGCGCGGACGAACGGCGTGAGTTCGACGCCTTCGACAAGCGCGCGGGTTTCGCGCAGCCAGGCCCTGCCCTGGACGACGTTCTCGGGATCGCGCGAGGTTATGGCTCGCGTCTCCCACATGGGAGTCCAGTTCGAATTCCTCAGGCCAGTCGGGGTCTGCTGCTGTGGAAGTGTCTCCGGCTTCGGAGCATCCCAGTCCGGTGGGCTCCAGACGGTCCCGGAAGGATTTTCGGTGCGCTTCAGCAAGACAGCCGTGCCCCGTGCGAACGATGTGCCTTCCGAAAGATATTCCAGTTCGACGACACGGATGCGATTACCTTCGCGGATGTACTTGCTCGCAATGTCGCAGGGGGCGAGCGTCGGGAGGCGGTAGAGGTCGATGGTGAGGCGCGCCACGTGGAAATCGTCACTGCCATACTTCGATTCGACTTCGTGCCCAAACAGCCCGGCGAGCACGCGAGCGTGCAGTGAGTTGGGATCCCACGGACCCGCGGAGACGCGGTTGATGATGTACCGGCCCGGCCCGTCGGCCCGGGTGAACGGCTCCACGATCTTCGATTCAGTGTTGGATGGCGACATCGGCGGCTCCGGGACATAGAACCGGGGCCTCAGCGGCCCCGGAAGTGTGATCGTGGTGGTATTGGTCCTCAGTCGGCCGAGGGGAGAACCTTCGGCTGAAGGAGTTCCATCGAGCGGCCATCGACGTTGAGTGCGCAGGGGCCGGGCTTGACGACGAGGACTTCGACACCGGTCTCTTCATCCTTGTAGCGCTTGCCGAGCTGGACTGCGTCCATTCCTGCCGTATCCACGGTAACGCCGGCGTCTTCTGAGCCGCGCATTTGCATCGGTGCGTCGCCGCAACGAAGTTCGCCCGCGCCACCCTTGGTGACGATGAATTCGGCGACGCCGCCGGGAACGACGTAACGCTTACCTGTTTGTGCTGCTGCCATCCCTGACCTCTTCTCTAAATATCCGGCCCACCGCCGGTGAGTATGTATGCCGGATGCTACCGACGGTAGATTCGGCGGTCAACAAACGAGGGGCGGTGATGCCCCTCGTTTCGGTTCTTACGCGGAGCGTGGGCTCACTCGACGAAGACGGTTGCGAACATCGGTGGGTGATAGTCGCAGGTGATCTTGAATTCGCCCGGGTCGTTGAAGGTGATGGTGCGCTTGTCGCCCTGCTTCAGGTCGCCATCATCTTTTGCGCCGTTAATCGTGATGGTATGGAGGCCGACAACGGAATCGAAATCGACCGCAGTGCCGGCTTTGACGAGAACGACACCCTTGTTCGCAGGCTGGGCCGCGCCGTCGGCGTTCACGGTCCAATCATTGGCGTGAGCATCGATCTTCACGGCGGTCGACGGCGTCTCTGGTTTCACGACAGCCTCGACCTTGCCGATGATGGTGTCGTAGATGTTGGCCGGGACTGCATATTGGACACAGGCGGTGCCGAGGTTCTTCGCATCCGGCGCTGCCGAGCCGAACGCGTCATCGGGCAACTTCAGCGACGTGCCGACCGCAAGAATGCTGTTGGCCTGGACGCCGTTCTTCTGGGCCAGACTATCGGCGTCGACGTTGCCATAGCCTTCGGCGACCGCCGCCAGGTCCTGTCCCTGGACGACGTAGGCGTCGATCTTCGGGAGCTTGATGGTGACATCGGTGGTCAGCGGGTCGGATTCTTTCGCGTTGTTGGCCGAAGCGAGTTCGGCAGCCGTCGTGCCGTGCATCGTCGCCGCGAGTGCCCACGTGTCGCCGGCCTGGACGATGTAGCGGGTGCCTGCCGGAAGCTTCAGTTCGGTGCCAGCCGTGACGACGGCATCTTCGGCGAGGGAATTTGCTGTCGCAAGATCCGCAGCCTCAAGGTCGTGCTCCTGCGCGATCGCCCCAAGGGTCTGGCCGGACTGGACGATTGCGACCTCTTTGGGAAGGTTCAGGCGGCGTTCGAACGGAATTTCTTCGTCGTCCTTTAGGCTGCCAAGCAAATCCTTATTCGGGTCGACGATGGCGGAGATCGAGATGCCATGGCTGGCGGCGAGCGCTTCTAGCGTATCCCCGGCAGCGATCGTGTAGTTCGCCCCTTCAGGAAGCTTGAGGGTAGTACCGGGGAAGAGCCCGGAGATGTCTTTGCCATCGGCAGTCTTCAGGCCGAAGGTGGCGACACCGCGCTTTTCGCTGAACTTGTAGGGAATATCGTTGAGGTCGGCAACGATGACGGCGCCCACGAACTGCGCTTCAGCGATCTTCGTGATCGTCTCGTTGTCCTTGTAGACGGTGTAGGTGAATCCATTCGGATCGCCCTTGAACCCGGGGATCTTGATCTTGGTTCCCGTCTTGATCAGGCCTTCGATCGGGCGATTGTTGGCCGCGGCCAGTTCCTTCGGGCCGATGCCGTGAGACTTGGCGATGGTTTCGAGCGAGTCACCGCCGACCAGCGCGGTGACTTCACCATTCAGGTTGTGGGCGAAGTTCTCTGCTTCGTGCCACCACTCGGAAGTGGCCTCGCCATCCTCAGATACTTCGACGGGAGAACTGATGAAGTCGACGAGGTGCTGGATCTGGATCGCGTTGAGCGAGCCGCCGTTGGTGTTGAGCCAGGCGGGCATAAGCGTGCCGGCGCGTCCACAACTGAGGGTGCGGTTGAGGAGTTCCCTGTTGGCAGCGAGCTTGAGGGGATCCTGATCCTGGAACTGTGTATCGGGATTGTTCAGGAGCTGGGGGCCGACGCCACCCTGTCCGAGGTTTCCATGGCAGGTGCGGCAGTTGTTCGCGAACAAGAGTGCGCCGCGTTCGAGAGACTGATCGCGGGTCCAATCGGCCTGGGATGGAGCGCGGACAGGAAGTTCGATCGCCGTGTAGGCGGCACAGCCACCGACGAAGAGGAACATCAGGGCCACCATCATGACGATTTGCTTCTGGGTATTCAAACGTTCCTCCGCCTAACCGTTGTATGGGACCGCGCGAAGCGGGTTGTCGGCCGCACCGCGCGTGATTGCGCCGGTGTTGACCTGGAGGGAGCCATCAGGGTTAACGGTGAGGGCCATGGTATCCATTGGACGGGGGGCAGGACCGAAGACGCGGATACCAGCGCGGGAGTAGGTTGAGCCGTGGCAGGGGCAACGGAACCAGCCGATGATGCCGGGGAAGTTCACGGTGGCGCCGTTGAAGGCCGGGTTCCACGGGACGCTGCAGCCGAGGTGGGGGCACTTCCAGTAGAGCGCCATGAGGCCACCTGTACCGCCAACGCCGAGGACGTCGCCTTCGGGCCCATCAAGATTGCTCAGCCAGAACTTGCCTGAGCTGACGCGGACAGGATCGGCAGCGGGGGCAGGAACTTGCCCTGCCGTGACGGTGACAACGCCGCCGAAGCCTTTGGGCTTTCGCAGGTTGAAGAAACCGAGGAAGCCAGCGAGTTGGGCGCCGACAAAGAGCGAGAGGCCGGCGAACGCGCTGACCCGGAGGAACGAGCGACGGGCCAGCTTTCGGGCTTCGACCTGGCGGGCATGTTCAATCTTGCCGGTTGCGCGTGGGGCGTTTGGTTCTGCTGCCATTAGTGCCCGGCCTCCTGGCCCGGAATGCCTTCGCTCACTTTGAGTTCCCACGGGAAGACCAGTTCCTGGCCCTGCCCACGGAAGGCTGTGCCAACGAGTGTCAGGACACCGTAGGCGGTCACGAAACCGCTGAAGAGCGCGAGCAGCGCGCTGCGACGGTCGAAGACCCAGCCCATTCGCCAGAAGGTGTAGATCATCAAGCACGGCAGGCCGAGGATGACGGCGATCGGGATGCCCTGTTCAACGAGCCAGCCGGGGAAGTCGAGGTGCTGGAAGGTGGTTGGACCACCCGAGCCGCCTCC
This sequence comes from Tepidiformaceae bacterium, assembly GCA_049662005.1. Taxonomy (GTDB): domain Bacteria; phylum Chloroflexota; class Dehalococcoidia; order Tepidiformales; family Tepidiformaceae; genus Amarobacter. The sequence continues at coordinate 11,254 of JBATAT010000446.1, read as the reverse complement.
GTCGAGGAGCTTCAGATTGAACGGCAAATAGGTGATGTCCTTGGACCAATCGGGCCACGGTAACTGTGACTGCATCGAGCGGACGTTTTCGAGGAAGCGGAGGTGGTCCCCACCCGAAAGTCCGAACCAGTCATGGGCGAGGTAGGCGACTTTGCCCGAGTCCCACATGATCAGGAGCCAGGTGCCGACGAAGCCGATGACGCCTGCGACGATCGTGAGGCGAACCGAATTCTCTGTGCTGAAGTACGAGCCCTGGCCGTCGTTATCACGGTCGAAGTAGGGGAATGCGCCGAGAATGACGAGCCAGATGGTGGGGATAATGATCCCGGCCATCGCGGCGTTCATGTGGAGCAACAGTTCCTGCAGGTTCAGGAGGTACCACGGAGCCTTCGATGGGTTCGGGGTGACATCCGCGTTTGCCTGGTCAAGGAGAGGGGCGTTGATGACGACGGAGAGGATGAACAACGCGATCGTGAAGACCATCGCCGCGATGAATTCGATGAACACAAGGTCCGGCCAGACGAGGACTTCCTCATCTCGGGCGCGTGCCTGTGGGCGGGCGACGGGCCGGGCTACTACTGCGGTTGCCATGCATTCCCCTCTTTGACTTTCGGTTTCTTACCGAGTTGGACCGGGTTGTTTCGCCCTTAGAGCGGGCGAGCGAGGCCGCCATCCCGGCGAATTCGCCAGAAGTGGATGGCCATGAAGATTGCGGCCAGCAGCGGCAGGCCGATGACGTGAAGGGTGTAGAAGCGGATCAGTGAATCGGGGCCTACTTCGAAGCCGCCAAGGAGCCAGAACCGCGTCTTCGGGCCGAGGACCGGCGCCGAACCGGCGATGTTGGTGCCGACGGTGATTGCCCAGAATGCGAGCTGGTCCCACGGGAGGAGGTAGCCAGTGAAGCTGAGGAGGAAGGTGAGCACCAGGAGGATGACACCGACCACCCAGTTGAATTCGCGCGGTGGCTTGTAGGCGCCGGTATAGAACACCCGCATCATGTGCAGGAACACGAGGATGACCATCGCGTGGGCCATCCAGCGGTGCATGTTCCGCATTAACTGGCCGAATTGGACGGTCGTCGTGATGTTCTGCATATCCAAATAAGCGCGTTCGACGCTTGGCACGTAGTAGAACATCAGGAGGATGCCGGTGACGGTGAGGCCCAGGAACATGAAGAACGAAAGGCCACCGAGGCAGTAGGTGTGTGTGATCTTGACGTGGGTGCGATGGATTCGCGTCGGGTGGAGGTGAAGGAACACGTTCGTCGCGACGACCAGCATCTGGTTGCGCGGGGTGTTCGGATAGCCGGTACGGAAGATGGACTTCCACACATAGTTGTGGAACATCTTGTCGTAGACCTTATCGGCGAAACTTGGCTTTGTGGGAGCTTCTACGGCCATCGATCGTTACCTCTGCCACCAGTGACCGAAGGCCACCATGATGAGAAGCGAAACGATAATTGTGATGCCAACGAAGACAAGCTCCAGCGTTTCGGCAAAGTCGTGCGGGAGATTCGCGAATTCCAAACCTGTTGGCCTCCCCCCTCTACGGGTCCCCGAGCGCGCGGCACGTCCCGGGCTACTTTGTGAATCATGTAGCAAAGCGAGTTATACCATCGGCCCCAAGGGCGATCAAACCTCGCTCTTGCGGTTTACCGGGCAGGGGAGGCGTTCGAGGCGCTTCGGGCAAGGCGCTTCATGCCGCATCGGCATGAACTGGTGGGCCGGACGCCACAAACCCCCGTCTGGGACGGGGGTTTGAGATCTCGACCAGAGATTGTCGATGAAGCTATGCACCGCAGGTTGCATGGGCACAGCCGCAGATCGCGTCCGCAAGGTTCTTCGCGTTCGCAGCATCGGCGCAGGTTTGGCTGCAGAACTTGGCCCCGGCGCGTTCGTAGGTGGCTTCCGAGCAGGAACAGTCTCGATGTGCGCACTTTTCCATGGTTGTTCTCCTTTCACATTTGCCGCTCTCGCGTCAGCAAACGGTACCGATGGCGGCATCAGAAAGGCCTCAAGGAACGGTGCGTGGATCTTGCGGCGATGTGACAGATGGGCGCCCCAGCGCCCGAAGGCCGCAACTACTCGGCCGGGGCCAGGCCCGCGCGGTCGCCTTTGAGGCCACGAACGGCGAGGTCGACGCCTCCCAGGCGGCGCCTCCCTTCGACCCTGCCGGAGCCGCGGTGCGCCGCCATCAGCATGTAGTCGGAGAGGCCCGATTCGAGCGAGGCGGTGTAGCCCATGAGATCCTGGGACTTGTTCGCGGCGACTTTCGCCATGCGGACGTTCATCGGGCTGTTTTCGGCCACCCGGAGTGCATAGTTCGTGGTCTCTTCCAGCAGTTTCTCCGGGTCATAAACACGATTGACGAAGCCGCACTCCATTGCCTCATCGGCGGTGAGGAAACGGCTTTCGAACATGAGTTCCTTCGCCTTGCGGGTGCCGATGTCGTACGGGAGGGAGAAGTATTCGAGCAGGGCGGGCAGCAAGAGGGCGTCCTTCGCGGCAAAAACGATGTCCACGCAGGCGGCCATCATCCAGCCGGCGAAGATGCAGTACCCCTCGACCATGGCGATCGTAGGCTTGCGGCAATTTCGCCACTTGAGCAGGAGATCGAGGTTGTAGTGCTTGAAGTTGTTGTAGAACTCGACGCCAGCATCGCCAACGGCACGCGCCTCGCGGTCGGCCATCTGCTCGGGCGTGCCAAGGTCGTGGCCGCTGGAGAAGTTCCCGCCGGCCCCGCGGACGATGATGACCTGGACGCCGGGGTCGGCGTCAGCCATGTCCATGGCGATGTCGAACTCGTCGAGAAGGCGCCAGCTCTGGGCGTTGCGGTACTTGGGCCGATTGAAGGTGATCCAGCCGATGGGACCATCGGATTCGTAGGCGATATCGGTGAGTTCGGTCATAACAATGCTCCAAGATGAGTGTGGTCTGTGTGGCGCAGTCTACGCATTGGCTGCCGCCCGCCATATTCGACGCCTGTCGCGTTCAGGTCATAGTTAAGGCTGCGCAACGACGATAGCGAGGACACGGGTTCTCCGGAGGAAGGCCAATGAACGAAGTGGCGATCTCGATTAAAGGTCTGCGGGTGATTCGCGGCGGCAATGTGGTCCTGAAGGATCTCTCGCTCGACGTTCCGAAAGGGCGTATCACCGGACTGCTTGGGCCGAGCGGGTGCGGCAAGACGACGCTGATGAGGGCGATCGTCGGCGTCCAGATTGTGGAGGCCGGGGAGATCCAGGTACTGGGGCACGCGGCCGGGAGCACGGCACTCCGAAAAAACATCAGCTATGTCACCCAATCGCCATCGGTCTACGAGGACCTTTCGGTCTTCGCGAACCTCCAATACTTCCAGCGACTCTATGGGGTGCCGGTGGCCCTGGTGGAGGAAGCGATTGAAACCGTGGGTCTCTCGGACGTTCGCGACAAGCTGGTCCGGAACCTGAGCGGTGGTCAGCGCGCGCGAGTTTCTCTCGCCACCGCGCTGATACCGAATCCGGAACTGCTCGTCCTCGATGAACCGACGGTGGGCCTGGATCCCGTCCTGCGGGGTGAGCTCTGGGCCACCTTTCGCAATCTGGCCGATGACGGGGCCACACTCTTGGTTTCGAGCCACGTGATGGACGAAGCGGAGCGGTGCGACGAGCTCATCCTGATGCGCGAGGGGCGGATCCTGTCCCACAGCACGCTGGAGCAACTCCTGAAAGAAACGGCGGCGCCCGATGTGGAGTCTGCCTTCCTCAAGCTCGTCCAACGGCCGGGAGTCGCGTCGTGAATCTTCGTCTCGCCCTGGCGACTGGCTCGCGCGTGACCGCCCAGCTCCGAAACGACTTTCGCACCATCGCCTTACTCATCGTTGTTCCGGTGGTATTGATGACGCTCATGAAGTGGGTGTTCGACGGCCAGGATCGCGTATTCCAGCGTGTCGGGGTGCCGCTGCTCGGCATCTTTCCCATGACCTCCATGTTCCTGGTCACATCGGTGACGATGTTGCGCGAACGGACGAGCGGCACGCTCGAGCGGCTGCTGACCACGCCGCTTGGCAAGATGGACCTGCTGGCCGGCTACGCGCTCGCGTTCGGTTTGATCGCGGCGATCCAGGCGGCTGTCGTCTCGATCGTCGCTTTTGGGCTCCTGGGGCTGGAGACAGAGGGGCCGGCGGCGGCAGTGCTTGCGCTGGCAATTCTCAACGCGATCGTTGGCATGGCGATGGGACTCCTGGTTAGCGCTTTCGCCCGGTCCGAATTTCAAGCGGTCCAGTTCATGCCTGCGCTCCTCTTACCTCAGATGCTCCTCTGTGGGCTACTCGGGCCGCGCGACACAATGGCACGAGGGCTGGAAATCGTTTCCGACTTCCTCCCCATGACCTACGCCTACAACGCACTCAGCCGAGTAGCAACCGGCGAGGGATTTTCTGCGCGCGTCGCGGGTGACACGGCTGTCCTCCTCCTCACGACCGTTCTTGCGCTGGCGCTCGGTGCGGCCACGTTGCGCCGGCGCACGGGATGACAGGTGCTGGCTGGCAGTGACCGAAGGTCGCCTGTGCCGCTACCATAAAAGGCACCCTTAGCTTCGGAGCGCGCCCTGTGGACGCCTACAACATCACCGTCGTCGGTGGGGCCGGTATTGTCGGCCGCGAATTCCTGAAATTGCTCGAAACGCGAAACGTTCCCGTGAAACGCCTGCGGCTGCTCGCGACCGCGCGCTCGGCAGGGAAGGTTGTCGACTTCCGCGGCGAACAGATCACGGTTGTAGAGACCTCCGACGCGAGCTTCACGCCCGATGACCACGTCGTCTTCCTCTCGGCTTCGGGTTCGGCATCGAAGCAGTATGCGCCGATTGCGCAGCGCCACGGGAGCTTCGTGATCGACGATTCGAGCGCCTACCGGATGGATCCTGAAGTACCGCTTGTGATCCCCGAGATCAATGCGGAAGATCTCGAATGGCATAAGGGCATCATCAGCCAGCCGAACTGCACAACGACCCCGATGGTGATGGCCCTGGCACCGATCCACCAGGTGAACCCGTTGCGGCGAATCGTGGTGAGCACCTACCAGGCGGTCGCGGGCGCTGGGGCGGCGGCCGTGGAAGGCTTGCGCACCGAGACTGCGGCCGTCCTGGACGGGCGGCATGAGCCCTCGGGCACGCAGAAGCGGGAGATCGCTTTCAACGCCGTGCCCCAGATCGACCTCTTCGATGAAGGCGGTTACTCGAAGGAAGAGATCAAGATGGCGAACGAAACCCGCAAGATTTTTCATGCGCCGGATATCGCGATAAGTGCGACCTGCGTGCGCATCCCGACGTTCTTCGGACACGCCATGAACGTCTGGGCCGAGTTTGAAAACCCGATCACTCCGGGAGAGGCCCGCGATCTGATTGCGACGGCCAAAGGCGTCCGCCTGGTCGACGACCCCTCGCAGGAGTTGTATCCGACGCCCATGGATGTTGCGGGGACGGACGAGGTGCTGGTGGGGCGGCTTCGGGGCGACAGTTCGCGGCCCGGCGGCATCACGCTCTGGACGGTTACGGACAGCATTCGCAAGGGTGCGGCCACAAACGTTGTGCAGATTATCGAAGCGGCAGCAGAACGCGGGCTGATCCGCCGATAGGTGGTGTGGCCCGCGCCATCACCAGGAGCCTCACCCGTGCTCGACCCGACGAAGCGTCCAGCAATTCAACTGCTCAGCATCAATATGGATTGCCGAGATCCGCAGGAGATGGCGGACTTTTACGGCGAGCTCCTTGGCTGGGGAGTGAAGTGGCGCGACCACGATTTCATCGTTCTGGGAAATCCAACGGGCGGGCCGAACGTTTCGTTCCAGGAGTACCCCGATTACCAGCCACCGGTATGGCCTGAGCAACCTGGCGAACAGTGGAAGATGGTCCATTTCGATATGAAGGTCGATGACCTCGAGGCGGCGGTGGCCTGGGCCATTGCCTGTGGCGCGCGGTTGGCCGCATTCCAGGGCCGGGACGACATCCGCGTGATGCTGGACCCGGCCGGCCACCCGTTTTGCCTCTGTCTGGAGTAAGCGTCGAACCGATCCGTGCTCGTCATCGCGCGATTGTTGGCCAACGTCGCGTGTTCGCCGGAATTTTTCTTGCATCGCGTTGACGTGCGTCGTAAGGTGTGGGTGGCTGGACAGGAATTTGCCAAGGCAGGCAGGTTCAGCCCCCTCGATTTGTCCCGGCGTCCCGATTTAGAGCGTTGGACGCGGCCATACCTTCCACAAATCTTTTAGCCCCTCCGCCCCGCCCTCCGGGCACACTCTGCGCATACGGTAGTCCCCATTGGAAGAAACAGAAGTCCAAGAAGTCACAACGAGCCCCGAATCCGCTTCGGAAAACGGGCATGCCCCCAAGCCAGCGCCGCGCCGTCGCACCACCCGCGCGAAAGCAGCCCCTCCGCCGGAAGACACGGTGGATGTAACTGCCGCCGTTGCCGCAGCCGAAGCGGCCTCTGCCGGGGATGGTGAATCCAGCGCGGAGAGCGACGCTGAAACAGACGCGAGTCCGCGCCGCGAACGCACCTTCAAGCGGAGTCCGCGTTCGAAGCCGGCGCCGGCCAGCGAAGAGGCCCCGGCGAGCGACACATCCACGGAAACGGCCGATGGGGCGGAGAGCCGCAAGGATGCTCGCGACGGCGACAACCGGGGGCAGGATCAGCAGCCCCGGAACGAACGCCGCTGGCGTGATCGAGAGAATCGCGGCGAACGAGGGGACCGCAGCGACCGCCGCTGGCGCGACCGCACCGGCGACCGTGACCAGGACGACTCGGGGGAGCGCGATGAGCGCCCGAACCGCAGCCAGATGGCGCCGCTGAATATCGCCGAAATGGAACAGAAGACGCGCGAGCAACTCGCCGAACTGGCGATCGGGATGGGCCTTGAAGAGGCGACGGTCCTGCGCAAGACGGATCTCATCTTCCGCCTTCTGCAGGCACAGGCTGAAGCGCGAGGGAACGTTTTCTCGGGTGGTTTCCTCGAAGTCAGCGACGACGGCAACTACGGCTTCCTTCGTGGGGAATCGATGCGCGGCGGCCCGCACGACATCTATGTTTCGCAGTCACAGCTGCGGAAGTTCGGCCTTCGCCCCGGCGACTATGTCACCGGACAGGTTCGTCACCCGAAAGACAACGAGAAGTACTACGGCCTGCTCAAGGTCGAAGCGGTAAACGGGCTCGACCCGGAAGTCGCGCGGCGGCGGCCCTACTTCGAAAACCTGACGGCAATTTTCCCGCGTGAACAGCTCAAGCTCGAAACGACGCCCGATAACCTCACCCACCGGATCATCGACCTGATCGCACCGATCGGGCGCGGGCAACGCGGCCTGATCGTTTCGCCGCCAAAGGCCGGCAAGACGATGCTCCTGAAGAACATCGCGAACGGCATTTCAACGAACTACCCGGATGTACACCTCATCGTGCTCCTCATCGGCGAACGCCCGGAGGAAGTGACGGACATGCGCCGCAGCATTCGTGGCGAAGTGGTGAGCAGCACGTTCGATGAGCCAGTCGAAGACCAGACACGTGTCGCCGAACTCGCGCTTGAGCGAGCCAAGCGGCTCGTCGAGGGCGGCAAAGACGTCGTCATCCTGATGGACTCGATCACGCGCTTGACGCGCGCCTACAACGTGGCGTTGCCATCGAGCGGGCGGACGCTTTCCGGTGGCGTCGACCCAATCGCGCTGTACCCACCGAAGCGAATCTTCGGTGCTGCGCGGAAGTGTGACGAAGGCGGCTCGCTCACCATTCTTGCGACCTGCCTCGTGGATACCGGTTCGCGCATGGACGAAGTGATCTTCGAGGAGTTCAAGGGTACCGGTAACCTCGAGCTGCGGCTCGACCGGAAACTCGCCGAGCGCCGGTTCTACCCGGCGATCGACCTGCAGGGGAGTGGTACGCGGCGCGAAGAACTCTTGCTCGACGAAAAGACGCTGCGGGGCGTTTGGCTTGTTCGCAGAATGACCGCAATGATTTCGCAGAATTCGCCGAACCAGCTCGAAGCCACCGAGCGCCTTCTCGAACGAATCGCGCGGACATCCACCAACGAGGAGTTCCTGGGCACGCTGAAAACGGAACTGTAAGGGTATCCCCCTAAGGATCCTCGCTCGATGATCGAGGAACATCCCGGGATAGCTTCTAAAGGAGACAGCGAGCAAGGTTAGGCAGGCACCAGCCAGTGGGAAGCACTCATCGCCTCCCGCGGCCCGACCAAAAAACGCCATATGGCTCTTCAAAGTTCGCGCGCACACTCTCATGCGCATTCACGCCGCCACGGGCGATTTCTGGTTCACGGCCTCGTCGTGAGCCTCGCGGTTGGCGCGGTTTTGTTCGCAAGCCAATTCCCGAACTCTTCGAACGCCATCTCTCCGACGACGTTGCCAACCTTCAGCCTCTCGGGCATGGCTGGCACCACCCAGACGCGTTCTCTTACCGCATTCCGGCCGTCTGCGAGCATCCAGACACTGGACTCTGTGGCCACCTCGAGTCTCCGATCAGAAGCATTGAGCGTCCGCGCGGTGGGTGCTGTTTCGCCGACGACGTCGCTCTCCTCCGGTGTTTCGGCGGCGGCCGCGAACCTTGGCGAGGTGGGCGCGGGAGTCAAGCCCCTGGCAGACATCATCGATCCGCGCAGCCCGGTGGTTGAGTACCGCACCCTGGGGGGTGATTCGATCAGCGGCATCGCATCGAAGTACGGCATCTCGATCGACACCATCCTGGCGAACAACCCGACGCTCGATGCCACTCATCCGAATCTTATCCAGCGCGACCAGGTGCTGATCATCCCGCGCAAGGACGGCATTCTCTACAAGGTGGGCTACGGCGATACGGTCGATAAGATCGTGGCGCAGTACGACAACATCGATAGCGCCACGGTGATCTCGTACAAACCGAACAACGTGCCGAGCACGGGTGGGCTCGAAGACGGCCAGTATTTGTTGCTTCCGGGCGCGACCATCAAACCACCGCCGCCACCACCTCCTCCTCCGCCAAAAACATCGCCGGTATCGCCCGGGAACCCGAACGCAGGTCCTGGCGTCGGAACCGAGGACGGTGGCAGCAGCCCAGCGCCCAGTGGCGGCGGCAAGTTCAGCAACTATCCCCTTTCTCGGTGGCACGGCGTTAGCGACCCGTTCGGGGTGAGCCGCGGCGGTGGTTCGTACCACACGGGCATCGACCTCGACATGTACGGATTCGAGTTCTCGCCGATTTTCTCGGTTTGCGATGGCGTTGTGGCCAAGACCGAGTACCTGACCTATAGCTACGGCTACCATGTCATCGTTGATTGCGGCGATGGTTGGACGACGCTCTACGCGCACATGAGCCAGATCAACGTGACGCCGGGCCAGCGGGTGACGGCCGGGACAACACTCGGGATGACAGGGCTCACCGGGTTCACGACGGGGCATCACCTGCATTTCGAGGTTCGCCTGAACGGCGGCTACCTCGACCCTGCGCTGTACTTCAACTTCTAAGAACTATTCGTCGCTCCACCGTCGGCTACCGATCTCGATTGAGGCATCGACGCGCTGCGGAACGATCGGCGGCTGCCCCGCGGTGTTTGGAGCGCAAGCGCTGCCGCCGTACGATGTCGCTGATGGCAAACCCCGAGAACCCGTTGTTCCGGCTGACACACAGCAAGATCCAGTCGTTTCGGCAGTGCCGGAAGAAGTACTGGTTTTCGTATGTGAGTGGGATTGAGTGGCCACCGTCACGGGAGACTGCGCCTTCCCTCATCGGGAATGGCGTGCACCGGGCGATGCAGATCCTCTGCGAGACCGGGAATGCCGGCGATGGCGAGCACGAACTCGACACATACCTCCGGATGCCGAAGCACGAGATAGCGGGGCCTGCAACAGAGCACTACCCCCTGGCGATGGACCTTTACCACAACGGCGTTAAAGCACATGACTCAATCGCGAGTGAGGAACGTTTCGGGGAGATGGACACCTGGGTACCGGCACGCTCACGCGGAATCAACGTGCGCGCAAAGATCGACCGGACCGACCGGCTCGGGCCAAACCGGTGGCAACTCATCGACTGGAAAACCGGGCGATTCGATCTCGACGACGTGGTGGACGCACAGCTCGATATCGCCCACCTCGTGCTAAGGACGGTCAAGCGACTGCCAAGGGAGGCGAACGTCCGAGCGCTCGGATGGAACCTTCGAACAGGCGAACAACGCGTTCGCGAACTCACACGCGACGATGCCGCGAAGACGCTCGATTTCCTGTGGCACTTTGCCCAGCGGCTGGAATCACTGGCGGAGTTCCCAGCGACGCCGGGGCCGGCATGCACATTTTGCGACTGGCGCGACCGCTGCGACGAGGCGGAACAACTCGAAAAGGTCGGCGTGGATTGGCTGGATGATGACTGGGAGAAGGAATCAGCGCCGTTCTAAACCCACACAAGCGCGTTGCGGAACTGCGCACCGGATCGCGTCGCACAGAGTTCAGCCAACGTTCCAGCCAGGGTTTCCGGCGAATATCGACTCTGTGTCCAGATGATAATCCCGGCATGCTCCCGTCCAATGCGTCCCCATGCGGTGTGAAGCGGTGCGAAGTCCTTATAGTTCGCGGTCACGATCGGGCGGTCTTGCCCAACGGCGAATTCGAGTTGAACGGTATCGGAGACCCAACGATTGCCAGCTTCATCGGCCGAGAGAACATCGATGCCAAGCGCCCGCAACGCCGAGATGAGTCGAAGCGCACACGAATCCTCGTCGAGGTAGAGCCTACCCGACACTAACCGTACTTGGGCGGCAGCTCGCCGTGCTTCTCGTAGTACGCGTGGGCCTCGTCGGCCTCTTTTTCATCGGCGATGAGTTCGGCATCCATGCGCTGGCGATTCGCGAGGTAGTAGGCGATGGCCGCATAGACCGCCGGGAGGGTGAGGTTGGGGAACTCCTCGATGATCTGGTCCGGGGTCAGGCCCTGGTTATAGAGGCCTGAGATGCGGCGTACCGAAACACCGCTGCCGGCAAGGCAAAGCCGCCCGCCCGATGCACTGGGCATCATCCAGAGCAGCGACGAGATTTCGATGGCGGCTGGCGCGGGCGCTGTCACCACACAAGATTAGCAGATCGCCATCGGCTTCCTAGCCGAGATACATACTCCCCCGCGTGCCGCCTTTGGGGTCGGTGAGCACATTAACGACGGCAACCTTGCCCGAGTTGAGCGCCCGTTCGAGGGTTGGCCGGATCTCCGCTGGGTCGGATACCTTCGCGGCAAAGCCGCCGACCATTTCAGCC
>JBATAT010000445.1:0-4151 GCA_049662005.1 Tepidiformaceae bacterium | reverse complement strand
GCCGATGTGATGCCGGTGAACCTCCGGGGCCGCGCGCTGAGCACGCTCGGTGGCATCAACCGCGTGGGCAACTTCGTGGGTCCGTTCCTCGGGGCGGGGGTCGCCATCTACGCGGGCATCGAAGGCGCCTACTACGTGCACCTGGTTACCGCCGTGATGGCCTGCATCCTGCTCGTCGTCCTCATCCGCGGCGAATCGAACTTCCCAATGGTGCAGCACGAACATGTGAACTTCACGAAGGTGGTGCGCGAAAACGCGAACGTCTTCATGACCGCCGGCATCGGAGTTACTGCCATCGGCGCCCTGCGGGCCACCCGCCAGGGCGTCCTCCCCCTCTGGGGCGACCACATCGGCCTCGATGAGAGCGCAATCAGCCTGATTTTCGGCATCTCCATGGGTATGGAAATGCTTCTGTTCTATCCGGCGGGCACCGTGATGGATCGTTGGGGCCGGAAAGCAGTGGCACTCCCCTGCCTCGCGATCATGGCCCTCGGGATGTCGCTTGTACCCCTTACCGGTGGCTTCTGGTCGATGGTGGTCGTGGGGTTGCTGGTCGGGTTCGGAAATGGCCTCGGTAGCGGCATCGTCATGACCCTCGGCGCCGACTTTTCACCGGTCGCCGGGCGAGCGCAGTTCCTGGGCGCCTGGCGAGTCTGTGGTGATATCGGCACGGCCGGTGGCCCGCTCATCATTGCTGGCGTCACCGGCCTCGTTTCGCTCGGCGCCGCATCGGTAAGCATGGGCGGGGTTGGTGTGTTGGGTGTGGTTCTGATGTTCTTCCTGATGCCCGAGACGCTCGTGCGAGATGGGCCGACGACCGTCGCCACAGACCTCGAAGCGGCCGAAGGCTGAGCGCCGCAGACTCACCGTTCCAGGAGATCGCGGAGCCGGGCTGACGTGGGCGCGTCATGCTCCAGCGGAAGCCGCAGCAGTTCGGATGAGAGGAGACGGTAGATCTCCAGCAGCGCCGGATCGGCCTTGATCGCCGCAAGATGACGCTCGACCGTTTCGATGTCGCCGCGAGCGACCGGCCCTGTCAGCGCCTTCGCGAGATCCAGCGTGGAGATATTCTTCGCGGCCGCCAGCATCAGCGGCGCGAGCGCTTCACGTGACGAGGCTGGATCGAGCCCTGCCAGCTCCCACAACCGGCCGCCAGCCTCGGCCAGGGCAACAACGAAGTTGCTCGCCATCACCGCTGCGGCGTGATAGCGCGCCCGGTCGACGCCTTCGAGCCGGAACGGAGCCGCTCGTAGGTCTTTCGCCATCTGTTCGAGGAGTGACCCAGCCGGCTCTGCGCCTTCGATGCCACAGGAGATGCCATCAAAGCGTTCGGGTTGTGGAGAGCGCGAGGGAAACGTCTGGAGCGGGTGCAGGCAGCCCACTGTCGCCCCGCTCTGTGTGGCCGCAGAGAGTACGTCCAGGCTCGAAGCGCCGCTGCAATGGACGGCGATGTGTTTCGGCGACCAGGGGATCGCCGCGCACGTTCCGGCAATCGCCGAGTCCGGGACGGTCAGGAAGACCACCTCGGCAAGCGCAGCGACCTCGCCGAGATCGCCTGTTGCAATCACTTCGGGGCTGAGTTCGCCGGCCAGTGGCCGCGCCGATTCCACTGTCGTGCTGGCGATCACGGTGACGCGGTAGTTCGCGCGAATGAGCCCGGCCGCGAGCGAAGCTGCCAGGCGGCCCGCACCGACGAATCCGACCGAGCGCCGCGTGCGTTCCTGCATGCCGAAAGCAACGCACGCACCGGCCTCCGCCGTCAACTACTTCTGGGACAAACCGCGAGGCACCTGACCGGATGTTGACTCTCATGCCGCAGGAACCCTCAGCATATGCCCCAGAAGGGAGCCGCAAGCATGCTGAGGATCGGAGATTTCGCGCGGCTGGGGCGTGTCTCGGTCGTGGCACTCCGCCACTACGACGAGATTGGCCTCTTGAAACCCGCCGTCGTCGATGCGTTTACCAGTTACCGGTACTACTCGGTCGAGCAACTCGGACAGTTGAACCGGATCGTCGCGCTGAAGGATCTCGGGTTCTCACTCGCCCAGATCCATGAGGTCATCGGAGGAGTCACCCTCGAACAGCTTCGAGGGATGTTAACGATGAGGCGGGCCGAGGCAGAACACCGGCTGCAGGAAGTCCAGGACCAGCTTTTCCAGATCAATGCCAGGCTGAACCAGATAGGACAGGAGGAGACCATGCCCGAATTCGATGTTGTCCTCAAGCACGTAGCGGCAACGCTCGTTGCTTCCCGGCGAGTGACGATCCCGACGAATGACGAGGTGCCCGCATTCCTGGGCGCAGCCTTCGACGAAACGTACGAATATGTTGCCGCAGGTGGTGCCCAGGAGGTTGGGCCCTGCATCGCGCTGTGGCACCAGCCCGCCGAGGTGCTCGCCAACGAGGTCGCCGAAGCAGCCGTCCAGATCGATAGACCGATGGCCGGAAATGGCCGCATCGCCGTGTACGAACTTCCCGGGTGCGAAATGGCTTCAGTCGTGATTCGCGGGTCTTACGATCAGTTCACCCAGGCACACGCCGTCATCCTCAGTTGGCTCGAGTCGCACAGTTACGTGCAGAACGGCCCAACCCGCGAGGTCTACATCCGGGATTCCCACGAGGGGCAGGGCGAGGCCGTGACGGAGATTCAATACCCGATAGCACCACATTGACCGGGCGTTCTGAATTCGCCCCGACCTACACTCGCCCGATCGTCGCGAGCCAGGCGGGGGCGCCATGTTCATCGTGGAATCGTGTCTGAACGCGGGCGCGTTCGATCGAAACCACGTCCCAGCCGGTGTCGTTGGTGAAGGCAGCGCGCAGGTCGGCCTGCGTGATCGGATGCGGACCCGTGTCCGGACCCTCTTCACTGAAACAGAGGATGTACAGGGTCCCTCCAGGCTCGGTCACCGATGCCAGGCTGGCCGCATAGCGCGGACGCTCTTCGGCATCGAAGGTGTGGAGCAATCCGCAGTCGAGGACGGTCGCGAACGTCCGGCCCAACTGGCCAAGCTCCAGGGCGTCGGCCGTCGCGAACTCTGCGGAGATGCCGCGTTCCTCGGCCTTCTTTCGCGCGAGTGCCAGGGCGATCTCGGCGACATCGACGCCAAGGACGGCGAGCCCCAACGCAGCGACCTCGAGCGTGTTATCGCCAGTCCCACAGCCAACATCGAGTACCGGCGCGGCGAATTTGCCTTCGGACGCGAGACGCACCACGACCGGCTGCGGATGCCCGAGGTCCCATGGCGCCCCGCCTCCCTCGTAGGAGGCATCCCAGGGCACGCCGGTCATCCGCTCGTGGCTCGTTGGATTCCTCCCCCGAAAGGGGTCGTCCGGGCGAGGATCGTTTCGTTCTGCCATATCCATCCCTCTGCGCACGCCTTTGATCGCAATATTGTACCCGCTCAGAGATTCCGGCCCGCGCTGGGGAAACGGCCGCTTGTCAACAGCGTTAGGCTGAGCAGGTAGGCTAAGGCCCACGGAACACTGGAGATTCACCTGTTCGCAAGGCGCTGGCTTTTCGGCATGCTCGGGTTGGTGGCGATGGCCGGCGTGCTCGCCGTCGCTTGCGGGAGTAGCAGCGCGAACGAACCTGCCCCCTCATCCACCGTCAGCGGCGAAGCGACGCAATCAGCGCCCGCGAATTCGCCAACCCCCACTGCAACACCCTCCTCGGTCACGCTTGCCGCAGTCGGCGACCTGATGCTCGGTCGCTCGATTGGCGACCGGATCGAGGCGGACGGCCCGGGAGTGGTGTTCGATGAAGCCATCAACGATGTCCTCAGCGGCGCTGACATCACCGCCGGCAACCTGGAGATGGTGGTCTCGGAGTTCGGCTCGCCCCAGCCGAAGGGCTACACCTTCCGCGCCCCGCTCGAAGCGGTTGCCGTGCTGAAGGCCGCAGGGTTTGATGTGGTCTCGCAGGCGAACAACCACGCGATGGACTTTGGCCGGCTGGCACTGCTCGATACTGGGGAGAACCTCCGCGCGAGTGGTATCGAGCCCGTTGGCGCCGGCGCGGACATCGCGGCGGCATCCAGTGCCACCGTCGTCGAACGAAACGGCCTGCGCATCGCGTTCGTCGGGCTGGTCGACGCACCCGCCGAGGGTCCGGGATTCAGCCGCGACACCTGGGAGGCAACGGCCAGCCG
>JBATAT010000444.1:0-2230 GCA_049662005.1 Tepidiformaceae bacterium | reverse complement strand
TGCAGTTCACCCGGATCCCATCGACGCCCCACTCCTTCGCGCAGACCTGGGTCAACATAATGATCGCGGCCTTCGAGACGGAATAACCGCCGAGCCCACCGCTGGCCCGCAGCCCGCCGGTTGAACTCACGTTGATGATGCTCCCGCCCTCAGCGTGTTCTTTGATCGCCTCGCGGACCAGTTTGCTGAGCAGCCACGCCGACTTCACGTTCGTATTCATGATGGCGTCCCATGCGCGCTCTTCGAGATTCGCAATTGGGCCAAACTGCGGGTTGGTCGCCGCGTTATTCACGAGGATGTCGATTCGTCCGAGCTGCTTTTTCGTTTCCGAAACGAGATTCTGCAATCCTTCCGCCTCGCGCACATTGGTCGGAACGGCAATGCCCTTCTGTCCGGTCGCATTAACGGCAGCGACGGATTCCTCGAGAGCTTCCGGCTTTCGCGCGGCAACGCAAACATTCGCGCCGGCTTCGGCGAGCGCTACCGCGATGGAACGGCCGATGCCTCGGCTCCCGCCGGTAACGATGGCGACCTTCCCGGCCAGGGAAAAGTTGGCGACTGTCATGATGTTCTTCCTCGTAACTGCCGGTATCCGGCGTGGTGTGCCGCGCGATTGTAGGCGAAACCACACGCAATGCGGGCCTCTATGGCGGTTTTCACAGAACGAATTCCGCTCGCATCGTTACAGTTCTCCTGAGGTGCCACCGATGTTGCCTGCTCTTACTGACTTACTGCCGGCCATTTCCGATCGCGAAGCGAAGGATCCGGAGCGATATCCCGCAGAGAGCGTCGATGCCCTCTATGGCGCGGGGGTCGTCCAGGCCCCCCTTCCCGCCGCCCTCGGTGGTGGCGATGCGACCTGCCGGGATGCCACCGAAGCCATCGAACTGCTCGCTACCGCCTCGCCTTCGCTCGCCCTCATCGCCTGCATGCCGCTCGGCCTCGCTGGCTGCCTCGCTCTCGGAGGCGAGGGCCCCGACGCCGGCTGGACGAACCGCTGGCGAGAAACGATCGAACGAATCGCAGCTGACTTCGCGGCCGGAAAGGTCTATGCGGCCTGCAACTCCGAAAAGGGCGCCGGTGGTTCGCTCGCGGCCACAAAGACGCTCGTCAAACGTGACCCATCCGGATCGTTCCGGATCAGTGGCGAAAAAATCCTCGCAACCGCGGGCGAACACGCCTCCGTCTTCTTCTCGACGGCGAAGGCGGATGCCAGCGAACTCCCCGGGACTGGCATCGTCGAGATGTTCTTCGTCGATGCGCACAGCCCTGGAGTCGAAATCCTGGACGACTGGAATGGATTCGGCATGCGCTCGACCGAAAGCCAGGGTGTTCGCTACAGCGACGCCCCGGTGACGAGCATCATGGGCTTCCCGAACTACCTCGAACGCATCCAGCCGGTCCAGTACTGGTATTGCCTGTTCGCCGCCATCCCGCTCGGGTGCGCGAAGGCGATCCTCACCGCACTGAGCACACCGGATCCCTCGTCACCCGCACTCCGAATGAGGCTCGCCGAGGCACAGATGCGCTACGAGGCCATGCGTGCCTACCTGCTCGAAACGGCCGACGGATTTCATGCCTCGGCCGGGCCCGCCTATGCCGCACGCGTCTTGAGAACGAAAACATTCGTAACCCAGGAGGCGACGAAACTCTGCGCCGAACTCTTCGCCCTTTCTGGTGGCCGCCACTACACCCGGTCCAGCGCCGTCGCGCGTGCGTTCGCCGATGCCTTCGCAGGGACTGCCCTGCGCCCACCCCTGGCCCTCGGGCTCGACACCCTCGTCGAGCAGTTTCGTGCCCCAATCTGAGCAAACGTCAAGAAAATGTCGCGGATGCCCTCCAGTTGTCGCCGGTACCTGTCGATACTGAATTCGGGGTACCAGACGTCTTATGGTGATGCCAGCCGTCGCAGCCATCGAGCACACTCGCGTTTTGCGCGTGCTCATCATCGACTCGAACGTCGAGGATGTGCGCCGTGTCCGTGAGCTGCTCGCAGCGACCGGCGAGTTCGTCACCCACACCGCGCGAACTTCGGACGAGGCATGTGAAATGCTCGCCGATGGCATGTTCGATGTCGCCCTCGTCGATTCTGGCAACTGGACTGTCGAAGGCAGCGAACTGGCGAAGTACCTCCGCGAGCACCGCAACGATGTCGCCGTCGTCCTCCTCACGAACGGCGACAACGAGCGCGAAGCGCTGCCGGCACTGAAGCTCGGCGCACACGACTTCA
>JBATAT010000443.1:0-3350 GCA_049662005.1 Tepidiformaceae bacterium | reverse complement strand
ACCACTTCTTCGCCCTCGAGCACATACTTCCCCTCCATCAACAGGTGGTCGACCAGGTGCAGGAGCTCTTCCGATGACTCGCAGAGATCGCTACGGAGGGGGACGACACCGCGGGCCAGCGCCAACCGTCGGACGATGAAATCGTGTGGTGAGATAGCGAAAATCGGCGCGTTTGGGTGCACCTTGCTCATCAACATTCCGGTGTAGCCGCTGTTGGTAAAGCAGACGACGGCCCGCATGTTCGAATCAGATTCGACGATCCGGCGGGCGGCCAGCGAAACCACCAGCGAGTGGTCGTCCATCTCCGGCTGGGGGCTCGTACCTCGGTCGTACCGTTCACCCTCAGCCTCTGCCCGGCGGATGATGCGGTCCATCATGGCGACCGCTTCGACTGGATAGCTTCCGATCGCCGTTTCGCCGCTGAGCATGAGCGCATCGGAGAGTTCCCAGACAGCGTTCGCCACATCGGATGCTTCGGCCCGCGTGGGCCGTGGCGAATCGATCATCGATTCGAGCATCTGCGTGGCGGTGATCACCGGGATCTTCTTCATGGATGCCGCTGCGAGAATTCGGCGCTGCTGGATCGGCACGTCTTCGGGTGGGAGCTCGACCCCGAGGTCACCCCGGGCGACCATGGCGCCATCGGCCTCGGCCAGGATTTCATCGAGATTCTCCACCGCCTGGCGGCGCTCGATTTTCGCGATGATGGGGATGTCGGCGCCGAGCCCGGCAAGGAAGTCTCGCGTCCGCGAGATATCATCCGCATCGCGCACGAAGCTCAGCCCGAAGTAGTCCACCCCGGCCTTGATCCCGTACTTGATGCTCTCCTTGTCTTTGTCGGTAAGGGCGGGCGTGGTGAGGTTCGTTGCCGGGAAACTCACTCCCTTGTTCGATCCCAGGTAGCCGCCGGTGAGGATGCGGCATTCGAGCCCTTCGGGTGTCGATCGCAGGACCTCGAGTTCGATCTTGCCGTCGTCGAGAAGCACCCGTTCCTCTGCCCGCACGTCCTGCGTCAATCGCGGGTATTCGACGGAGAGGAGTTGTTCGTTGCCGGGCACATCGCGGTTGGTCAGGCTGATCTCCCGCCCGGCGACGAGTTCGAGCGTACGGCCGTATTCGGTCGCACCGGTACGCAGCTTCGGGCCACCGAGGTCCATCAAGATGGCAACAGGCTTGCCCACCGAGGCGGAGACCGTCCGAACGAGCTCGATCGCCTGGAGGTGGCTTTCCATCGTGCCGTGGCTGGTATTCAGGCGGGCGACATCCATCCCGGCGCGGATCATGGCGGCAATCGTGTCACGTCGAAGGGAGGCTGGGCCGAGGGTGCAGACAATTTTGGTTCGTCGCATTGCACCCAGTGTATCAACTGTTCTTCAACGCCCCTGTTCGGTCTACACTCAGGAGATGCCCACCCGCGACGGACGCATGAAAGCCCGCGAATGGCTGTTCTACACCGAAGACCTCGCACTCGCGGCCCTGCGCCCCTCGGTTCCCCGCCCGCAGCGCAAGGTGATGTGGACGATCCTGCAGTTTTACTGGGATGAGCCGAAGCTCCATTTCGAACTTCAACCGCAGCCTTCGCGTTCGCTCATCGAAGTCGGCCTGCACTTCGAGGCGTCGATCGAACAGAACGAATACTGGGCTGGGCGGATCGCCGCCCACCAGGACGAGATCCGGGCAGTATTGGGCGATGAGTGGGAGCTCGAAGAATGGACGAAGAGCTGGCGCCGCATCCACCGGCCCTATCACTTCGAGCAGCTTACGGGAGCGCTCGGCCGGGAAGTTGCCGAGGAGTGGGCCAGGGCGATCAACCTGCTCTGGCCGTTCGCGCAGGCACGCGAGGCATTCGCGGCACCGGACCAGGAAGCTGCGGATCGCTTACTGGTTCGCGCCTGAGCGACGCGGCGGTTGCCAGCGCCTCACCATCCCGCCAGAATCGCGGCAATGTCTGAATCGATTCGCTGCTCCGCCCTCAATGCGCCCATCACAATTCGCCGGGATTCTTTCGGCATCGCCCACATCGAAGCCACCACCGAACACGACGCATGGTTCGGCCAGGGGTTCGCCTCCGCCCAGGACCGTCTCTGGCAGATGGAATACGACCGTCGCCGGGCGGTTGGGCGATGGGCCGAGGCAGCCGGTCCCACTGGCCTCGCCGCCGACCAGATGGCCCGCAAGCTGGGGATCGAACAAGCCGCCCGGGACCACCTTGCGGTAATGGCGCCCGACGTCCGGGCGATGTTCGAGGCCTACGCCGAGGGCGTGAACGGCTTCCTGGACACCAGGCCGGCGCTCCCGCCAGAGTACGGCCTCACCGGTATCTCGCCCGAACCATGGGAGGCCTGGCACTCCCTCGCCCTCTTCAAGATTCGCCACATTCTCATGGGGCTCTGGCAGTGGAAGACGGCCTGCGCGGGGTTGCTTGCCCGCGTTGGACCCGAAAAGTGGGCGAGCCTCCAGTTCCTCCCCGCCGTCGGAACGTCGGTGGTTCTTCCGCCGGGCACACGCATCGCTGAACTGTTCACCCAGGCGGATGTCGAAATCGGCGCCGTGGCCGAACAGCTCGGGTTCCTCGCTGAAATCGATGCGGGTTCGAACTCCTGGGTGGTCAGCGGCGCCCGAACGACCTCGGGCAAGCCAATCATCTGCAACGACTCCCACCGCGCGCTGGATGTCCCGAACGCGTACTGGCAGGTTCATGTCGTCGGCCCGGAATTCAATGTTGCCGGTGCTACCTTCGCCGGTTTCCCCGGCTTTCCGCACTTCGGCTTCAACGGCTCGGTTGCCTGGAATATCACCCACACCCAGGCCGATTACCAGGACCTCTTCATCGAAAAATTCGAGGGCCCGGGCGGCGAACGCTACCTGACCGAATCCGGCCCCGCCGATGCCGAACGAGCGACGCATACGATTAACGTCCGAGGCGCCGCGCCGGAAACAGTCGAAACCTGGGCGACCCGTCACGGGCCCATCGTCCACGGGGACCCGCGCTCGGGCATGGCGTTGGCGCTCAGCTACACCGCAATACAGCCCGGCAAACGGCCGTTCGATGGCCTCCGGGCGACGGTTCTTGCGAAGAACGTCGCCGGGCTTTTCGAAGCCCAGCGCACCTGGGTTGACCCGGTGAACAACCTGATTGCCGCCGACACGGAAGGGAACATCGGCTACATGGTCCGTGGCGACCTGCCGGTGCGCGCTTCGAAGGCTGGAAGGCGGCTACCGGTGCCGGGCTGGACCGGCGAGCACGAGTGGATTGGGCTGGTGCCCTTCGAAGAGCTTCCCCGTTCGATCAACCCGACCGAGGGCTTCTACGCGACCGCGAACCAACGGGTGATCGCCGAGGACGAACC
>JBATAT010000442.1:0-2612 GCA_049662005.1 Tepidiformaceae bacterium | reverse complement strand
GGCCAGCAGTACCAGGTGGAGTACCTCGATTGGGACGACAAGAAGGCCTTCGTTACGCCAGTGGCCGTGGATTACTACACCGACGCACAGCTCGCGGTTGAGTTGAAGGTGCTGGACGAGTTCCAGGGCGAAGCCGCGGCCGCCGGCCGCCACAACGTAGGCGAAGTGGGCATCACCTTCCTCGCAACGATTTTCAAGAAAGTGAAGCTCTATACCCACGAAAACGTCGGCTGGGGCAAGATCGCCATCCCGGAAGCGAACATCCACACGACCGCCTACTGGCTCACCTTCGACGAAAAAGCGACGGCCGGGCTGGACCGCGACCAGGTTGCCAGCGGCCTTTCCGGTATTGGCGAGTTGGCCCGCAACCTCGCGCCGATCTTCTGCCTTTGCGATGCGCGCGACATCGGCGCCAACGTCCAGGTGCGCGCGCCAAGCACCGAACTGCCGACGGTCTACCTCTACGACATGGCTCCTGGTGGCGTGGGCCTGGCGGATAAGCTCTTCGAAATCCGGGAACAGTTGCTCGAGGCCTGCCTGGCACTCGCAAGGGCCTGTGAGTGCGAGAACGGATGCCCGGGTTGCGTCGGCCCCCAGGTCGAACCGAACAGCCCGGCGAAACGTGCTTCGGTGCGCCTGCTGGAGCGGGTGTTGGGCTAAGGCGTCACTGCCGGCACCGGAGCCGCGGGCGTGCGATGGCCCCAATTCGGAATCATCGGTGGCGGAATGTCACGGACCAACTTGGTGTTCACCGGAGTCGAGCATTCGGGCAGCGATTCCCGCTGGCGGCACAATCCGAGTTGCAGCTGGGTCAGGTCCACCACAACGGTATCACCCTCCACTTCAGCCGGGAACGAATCGAGTCCGCGGGGCGCGGCCCCAAAGACCACCTGGCCAGTGACCAAATAAACCCACCCGCCGCATGGCTCCTTGAACGCGCCCTTCGGCACGGTCGCATTTCCGACAAGCTGGCCGAGGTCGTAATCCGCGTTCCAGGCCACGGCACAGCCTGTGTGTGAGTCACGGTCGAGGAACGCCACCACCGTTCCGTTCTCGTAGCGCACGAGCCAGATGCCGTATGCGTTGCCGTAGGGTGAACTGCCAAGGCTAGGAACAGCTTCATACCGTGGCAGCAACGTGCCAAGGCCATCGATCGGAAACCTCATCTCGGCCGGCCTGCTGTCATTGTCTGATTCCACAAAGAAGGTCCGGGCAGCGACCACCACCGCCGCCGAGATGACAGCGGCCAGGGCAACCAAGAACAGCGGTGCGAAGCCGAATCGTGCCCATCCGCCGGGGCGTGGTGGTGTAGTCCAGCGCCTGACAGCTTCTTCGCGTGAAGCCACCCCGAGCTTCGCAAGGATGGAACTTACATGCGCCTTCGCAGTCGGGAAGCTAATGCGGAGTTCGCGCGAAATGTCCGCGTTCGTTTTCCCCTTCGCCATCAACGCCAGCACTTCGCGTTCCCGCGGAGTCAACTCATCTGCGTTTGCGACCATGGATCGAGCGTAACGCCCGGACGATCACCGTCGCATCATCCTATGCGCGCCATTGCTCTTCGTTTTAGTACTTCTCGCCCGTTCAATTGTCCGAGAAGACAATCGGAGGTCCCCGACGAATCCAGCGATCTTGGTGCGATGGGCGTTCGATTTGCTGTCCGAACATCGAGCGCCTCCCTTACGCCACTTTGTTCCTTCGCTCGGTTGCGGCCACGCTTGTCGTGTGCCTCGCTACCTCGCCGCTACCTTCGTGCTTCTCCTGGCTCTCGGGTTCGCCGGCTGCGAAAAGCCCGACGCCTCGTATGTCACTTCGCCGACGCTGAAGACACTCATCGGAACCACTTACGGCAATACCGCCTTCAACCCGCCCGAAACCGCTCCCGAACCGAAAGCGCCGCCCCAGCACTGGCAGGTCGATTTCGGATTGGCGCGCTGGGCCAAGCTCGAAAACGATTCGCCTGCACTCCAGATCGTCGCACAGGTCGCGACTCGGCCGGGGGCCGGCTTCGAACTCTGGGTCGAACAGGCAGGGAAGACGGTTGCGCGCTGGAGTGCCGGCTCGACGACGACCTTCGTCGGGACGCTCTGCTTCCAGCTCGAACTCGAGAAAGATGGCGAAGCAGTGCCACTCGGCGAAGGTACCTACACCGCCGTCC
Source organism: Tepidiformaceae bacterium (assembly GCA_049662005.1). GTDB lineage: Bacteria > Chloroflexota > Dehalococcoidia > Tepidiformales > Tepidiformaceae > Amarobacter. The sequence continues at coordinate 457 of JBATAT010000442.1, read as the reverse complement.
TCGTCTTCCGCGATCCCGGTGTGGGTGTGATCGCCGCCCGACGGCTCGACATCACGAACTTCACGCCGAAACTCACGGGCACCATTCCCGGCCCGCAAAGCGAAGTCTTCCGCGAAGGCCTGGCCTGTCCGCGAGGACAATAGCGAGGCCATTTTGGATTCGGGTTTGGATTTTGGACTGGGTGCGTCGCGGTCGCGAATTCCGTGGTCGTTGGCGCGCCGCCAACGTGGTGACGTGCACAGCCCACCCCGGCATGGCTGCCGGGGTACGGATGCTGGCTGGACCGGGGCGCCCGGACCCGCAGGAGTCGCGGGGCTCAGCCCCCGCTTACTCACACGCATGCCCCGCCTCCACCACCCGGCCCCAGGAACCGCGAGCGTGAGCGACCGGCCCTCCTCCCCTCGACGCGACAGCGGCAGAGGGCCGAGAAACTCCACCACGCGGCCCATGCAGGGTC
>JBATAT010000441.1:0-5762 GCA_049662005.1 Tepidiformaceae bacterium | reverse complement strand
CGGTGGTTGGCGCGAACGGCAGCGGCAAGAGCACGCTCCTCCGCCTGGTCGCCGGTCTCACGAAACCGTCGGCCGGTTCGGTGCAGGTCGCCGGAAGCATGACGACCCTGCTCGAACTTGGCAGTGGCTTTCACCCCCAGGTTTCGGGCCGCGAGAACGCGATTATGAACGGCCTCATCGTCGGGTTCACCCGGAAGGAGATGGAGCAGCTCCTGCCCCGCATCATCGAGTTCTCGGGCCTGCAAGAATTCATCGACCAGCCGATGCGGACCTACTCATCGGGGATGTATGTCCGCCTTGGGTTCGCCATCGCGGCCTTCATGGAACCGGAGATCCTGCTTGTCGATGAAGTCCTGGCTGTTGGCGATGCCCGCTTCCAGGAGAAGTGCTACGACCACATCGCCGGGCTCCAAACCAGGGGCGTGACGATCCTCATGGTCACGCACGACCTCGGCGCCGCGGAACGGTTCTCCGACCGCGTCGCCCTGATGGAGCGCGGCCGGATGATCGCCATTGGCGACCCCGCGAAGATCGTCGGCCTGCACGTCGAGCGGCTCGCCCAGACATCGGCCGAAATCCGAAGTGCCATCGACGAGCACATCCACGGGAACCAGGAGGGCATGGACCGATTGCTCGCCGAGGACCCGAACGCGGCGGCGGCCTTCAACGCAGCCCTCGCCAGGAACCCCGAATTCCAACGGTTGCAGGACGACCAGCCGGTGGAAAGCGCCCCATCAGAGCCGGATTAGCGCAGAAACGGCAACGCCGCGCTACGATGCCGCACGTGTCACTTTCCACAACCCGGCAGAGCTGGAAGCGGATGCGTGGCCTCGTTGCGAAAGACATCGAGCTCCACGCCCAGTGGCCGAAGACCTTCGGGCTGATCCGCAACGACCGGACCAACTGGTTCGTCTTCCTCTACCTCTTCTTCACCGTCCACATGTTCCCATCCGTGATGCTCTATCGGCTCCAGGCGTTCTTCTACGAGGCTGGATTGTCGCCAATCGCCACTGTCGTCTCGCGGATCAATGCACTCCTGTTCGATGTGACGATCGGTAACCAGGTGCGTTCGAACGGGGCCCTCCTGATCTCGCATGGACACGTCGTCCTCGACGGCTGGACCACGCTGGGCGACCACGTCGAGATCAACCCTTTCGTTACCCTTGGCATCAGCAACAGCTCGCAGAAGCCGTTCGAACTCTTCGGCCCAACCATCGGCGATTTCGTGAACCTCGGCACCGGCGCCAAGGTCATTGGCAGGGTCACGATTGGCGACCACGTCCGCGTTGGTGCGAACGCCGTCGTCCTCAGCGATGTCCCGGCCGGGCACACAGCCGTTGGCGCACCGGCGCGCTCCTTCCCGTCGAAGCAGGGTCCTGGCGACCTCCCCTGGGAACCACCGTCGGAATAGCGAAACAGCCGCCCACGGGTACAATCCCGGCGCGTGGAAGAGCCTGGCCAAGTGCCGAAGACGGAGCCGCCCGACGAGGGCCGAGTGGACCTTCGCTCCCTCGGGCAGTTCGTGCCGCTCGTGGCTGCCCTGATCGGCTCGGTGGTCGCCTTCTGGCCGGCTATCAACTCGCCGTTTTACTCCGACGACTACATCTACCTGGGTGCGAGCCGGAACCTTTCGTTCTCCGAGTATCTGCGCGCGTCACTGTTCCCCTATTCCAATGCGGCGGACCTGGGGCTGGTCACGCAATTCTTCTGGCGGCCGCTCGCCTTCCTCTCGTTCGGGGTGCTTGAACCGCTCCTCGGAGGAAACGCGACGGGGTACCACCTGCTGCTCCTGGGGATTCACCTGGTCTCGGTCGGGATGGTCTGGCTCCTTGCGAAACAGTTGACCGGTCGCTGGGAGGCGGCGGGAATCGCAGCGATCGTTTTCGCTGTGCACCCCGCTGCATTCGAAGGCGTGGCCTGGATTTCCTCGCTGAGTAATGCCGGACTACCACTGATGCTCGGAGCATGGGTGCTCTTCATCAGGGCCACACACCATGAGCCGCCGAAGTTCTGCTGGCTGCTTTGTTCGGCCGCGCTGTTTGCGATAGCGCTCGGATTTCGCGAATCGACCGTCGCGGTTGTCCCGGCCATCGCCGCGTGGTGGCTCCTCTGCCGGCGTCGCGAGCACCTTTGCGACCGCGGAACCTACGCACCGTTCGTCCCCTTCGTCGCCGTGGTCATCGCCTACGCGCTCCTGCGAACGAGGTTCCTCACAGAGCCCGCAACCAGCGATGAGGTGTGGAGCCTCGGACGGCATGTGCCTGAACAGTCCTGGTACTACATCAAGGTGTCGGCCCTGCCGCTGACTTCCACGGGGAATGGAGCGGTTCGCGGCCTTCAGGTGCTCGCAGGGTTGTTCGTGCTTGCCTTGCTGCCACTCTTCATCGCGTGCCGCCGTTGGCTCCCGGCGGCGCTTTTCGCCGGATTCCTTTTCGCCGTGCTCCCGTACGCCCCGCTCGTTCTGGGTGTATCGCCGCGCTACCTCTACTTCCCCGTCGCGTTCCTCGCGCTGGCATTGGGGGCGGCCGGCGTCGAACTGCTGGACGTTGTCCGGGCGCGTGTCTCGCCCGCCGTTTTCGCCGGTTTCGTGGGGGTCATTGGAGTTGTCTTGTTCGCGGCGGGGGTGGTTTCGACGCACGAGCGAACAGCCGACTGGGTCGTGCGTGGCCCGAACGTCGAACAGGCCTGGGTCGAGGAGCTTCGCGCGTCGTACCCGGTGCTTGCTTCAGGGTCGACGCTGTACTGCGCCAACGTGCCCCTGGTCCTCGCACTCTTCGAGGATGCAAACCTCCAGCCGGTCGTCCAGTTCTACTACCCGGGCGTCGTCGCGGAACGCTTCGAACTCGCGGAACTCAGCCGTGTTCAGGCGACGCTTGGCCCGGGCGATCGGATCTTCATTCCTGCGGGAACTCGTTGAAAATGAAGATCCGGTCGTCCGGCTTCATGATCGATTTCGCGTAGTCGAGGTGCTCGGCGCCGATCACGTAGACCGGGTGTTCGCTGCCGGGATAAAGGTAGGCCACCGTCGGCTGCAGGATGTAGGCATCGAACAGCGACATGGACGACGGCGTGTTGACGACAAAGAGTCCACCGTTCTCTGGTAGATAGGGGTATTCGGCGGTTAGCTGGTCCACCCATTGCTGATGCACGTCTGGCATTAGTCCGAGCCACTCGCTCGTGCGCTGAAAGCCAAGAATTACAAGAGCTGCCGAGGCTACCGCTCCGCCCGCCCGGAGTGCCAGAGCTGCTGCGTTCGCATTCAACGTTCGCTCAACAACTGGAGCGAGTGAAACGAACAGCGCCCCCCCGAAGAGGGCGAACAATGCCGAAGGGAAGTAGAAGTAGCGCGGGCCGTACCCGAGGCTGAACATCGCGTAGGGGAGCAGCCCAACCAGGAAACCAAGCCCCAGCACGGCTGCCAGCCATTGCCTGCGCCAGAACGCCAGGATCGGCACCATGACAACCACCACGCCCGCGGCCTGCTGGGCACGGAAAACTGCCGAACCGTGCTCGGGTACGCTTGGCACCAGGGCCTGTTTGACGTAATACCACCAGACCTTCGGCACATCGGCATCGAACCGAATGAGGTCGCGCCCTCCGTCGGACGAGAATAGGCCGGAGAACGCCACGAAGAGCGCGAGCAGAACCAGATGAGACCCGGCGAGGGTCAGCGTCCGCCGGGTTCGCCAAGTGCCGCGCACTTCCACGAGCAGATACCAGAGCAGCATGGCGGCCACGATTATCACCGCGGTTTCGCGGTACGCCAGCGAGAAGGCGACAAGGACAAGGGAGAACGCAAGCCATCGATGTCGTAGTCGTCCAGGCGCCGAATCGACCGCCTTCGTAAATGCGAGCCATCCGCCGAGCGCCAGGGGCAGCGCCGCGCTGTTGATCGCCGAAATCCACGCGACCGATTCGAAGCCTGCCGGGTGGAGTGCCATGGTCAGCGCCGATACCGCAGCTCCTCCCCGGTTCCGCGTGAGCCGCAACGCGAGGAAGTAAACCAGCACCACCGACGCGAAGTGGATCCCCAGCATGACCAGGTGATAGGGCATCGGGCTGTCGCCGAAGATCGGGTACAGCACGCGAAAGCTGAGGAACGAAAGTGGGCGCCAATAGGTATCGCTCAAGCGCAAGAGACCGGGGTCTGCGCCGGGGTCCCAGATGGACCGCAGGAAATCGGGCCACGACATATCGCGCGAGGCCAGCAGGAGCAGATAGTCGTCGCCGTAGAAGGGCGAGCGCAGGGTGGGAAGGTAGACGATCAGTGCCCCGGCGAGCGCGGCGACGAGAACCCAGTGGCGCCGCAGCACACTGGTCAGCGGACCCTCCGATTGACGGTGCCCCGCCGCCGGGGTGCAATCTCCCCGCCGTGCCCATCAACGAATCCAGCCAGAAGCACCATTCCTATCGAGGTGTTCATCCGCGGCATTCTACGGCCACGGCCGAACCGTTGGCATGGACCACCTGGATCTCGCACGGACGGGCGGCTGCTGCGCGTGAGGACCGCCGGTGAACCTTCCCCGCGTCGCCATCCTCACGGTCACCACCAATGCCGCCGGCCACCTCGGCCCCTACTTCGATGCCCTGCAGCGCGTGACCTATCCCAACTGGTTCCTCACGGTGGTCGACAATGCATCAACCGATGGCTCGCCCGCTATCGTCCGCGAACGTTGCGCGACAGCGACGATGATCGAAAATCGCACCAATCTCGGATTCACTGGCGCGTGCAACCGCGCGCTCTCAACCCTGCGCGACGATGAAGGGGTCGATTTCGTCCTCTTCCTCAACGACGACACGGAAGTCGCTCCGGGCTTTCTCGAACCACTCGTCGCATTTGCGGATGAGCGAACGTTGGTCGCGCCGAAGACGTACCTCGCAGGGCGTCCCGGTCAACTCGACGATGCGGCGGGTGAATTCGATTGGTGGCGCGGGACGTGGAAGCGGCGCGTCCTTGGGCGAATCGAAACGCCCGAGGATAACCGCGCTCGCGAAATCGACAACGCGAATCTCTCGTGCCTGCTTGTTCCGCGCGAAGCCTTCATTAAGGTTGGCCTGCTCGACGATGCCTTCTTCGTCTATTACGACGACACGGACTTCTGCCGGCGGGCGCTCAACGCTGGCTATCGAATTGCCTACGAACCGACGTCGATCGTCCATCACCGGAAGGGCGCCACGCTCGGGGGACAGGTATCCGCATTCGGGTGCTACTACCTCGCCCGTAATCGGCCGTACCTCATGCGGAAGCACCTCAGCCTGCCGCGGTTCGCAGTGTTCTGGGTGTACTACCTCGCGACACGCAGCGTCCGCGTCGCACTCTGGTCCATCCGGGGTCGTCGCGACCTCGCCGCCGCCACCTACGCCGGCCTCCGCGACTTCCTCCTCAATCGCATGGGTCCACGTCGCACTCCACCGCCGCCATAGGCGGCACGAGTGAGCCAGTACCCGGCGGCAACGCCAGTTCCGATGCCATGCCCAGCGACGCCAGGTCAGTCCCCGGCAGCCATGCCGGGGTAACGTTTCGGCGCCACCACAATGCGAGGCGCCAGCGAACACGCGAGTCGCCACCACCACACCCAATCCAAAATCCGAAACCCCGAATCCAAAATCAGTACACTGGCCCTGCCGGGCCTAAGCGGGGACTGAGCCCCGCGACTCCTGCGCCGTGCGAGCGACGCCAGGTCAGTACCCCGGCAGCCATGCCGGGGTGGGCTTTCGGCGCCACCACGATGCGAGGCGGCAGCAAACACGCTGCCAAGCTC
>JBATAT010000440.1:0-4639 GCA_049662005.1 Tepidiformaceae bacterium | reverse complement strand
CTCAAAATACGAAGAAAAGCCATCCGGCCCGAGCCCGTTCGCCCGCCCCTGCTCCCCTCCCGGTGGTTCGACCTTGATGACTTCGGCGCCCATGTCACAGAGCAGCATTGTCGCGAACGGACCCTGTTGCGCACGCGTGAAGTCGAGAATCCGAATGCCGTCGAACGCTGGTTTCCCTTCGGGCATGCGCCGAGTCTACACCGTGTAGGATCGCACCACCTTCAACTCAAACCCGGAGCGTTCGCATCTATGGCCATCGTCGAAACCGAAACCAACGGCGCCGTGTTCACCATCCGCATGAACCGTCCAGAGCGTCTCAACGCGCTTGGCAACGAACTCCGTGCCGCTCTCTCTGAAGCCTGGAACGAGTTCAGCGACCGTAACGACCTCGAAGTCGCCATCTACACCGGCAGTGGCCGTGCGTTCTGTGCTGGCGAAGACATGAAAGAGTCGCTCCAGCGCGGTGCACCCGGTCTCGATTCAGGTATTCGCCGGGACCCATTCACCTCTGGCACCCTCGACAAGCCCGTCATTTGCGCGATCAACGGCTACGCCATGGGCGGCGGTTTCCAGCTCGTAGAACGGTGCGATCTGCGGCTGGCCGTGAAGGGTGCAGTCTTCGAAATGTCCGAGGCCAAGCGATGGCTGCTCGGCGGGTTCCAGCACGGCCACATCGCGAACGTGCCACACGCTGTCGCCACCGAGATGGCCTTCGCCTTCCGCTTCGATGCCGAGCGTCTCTACCAGGTCGGCTTCCTCAACCGTCTCGTCGAACCCGACGAGTTGATCTCCGAAGCCCAGAAGATGGCCTCGCACCTGCTGTCGCTTCCACCCGCTTCGCGTGCGAACACCCTGGCCATCATGCGCGAGATGCGCCCGAAAGTGGCCCCCGAACTGGAACGCCTCGGTGATGCCCTCCGCGATCACGGGGCGAAATCCGACCTGATGGAATCCCGCGCCGCCTTCGCCGAAAAACGCGCGCCATCATTCAAGGGCTGGGACGAACCCGAGGACCGCTACCGGCGCCCAGGGCTCGGATCGCTTGGCTAGCGAAGCACGCTCTTCGGCATCGGTTCGAGGCGGCTGACAACCATCTTTTCCCGGTCGAGCATCTCGCCGATCTTCGGGCCCATATCGTTCTTCCACTCGTCCGACTGGTAGACGGCGGCGTACAGCTGCTCCCGTTCGGCCTCGCTTTCGAAACGCCGAATCCAGACGTACAGGTTCTCCTCCGTTTCTCCGGTGAAGCTCCCCGTGATCACCATCCCCTTTGCCACCTGGAATGGGATGACCACATCCTCCATGTACCGGGCGAGCTTCTCACGCTTCCCCGGGAATGCCTGGTACTGGCGAAGTTCGTAAAACATAGTGTCGCTCCTGCTGATAGATGCTCCGACTCTACCGGCTTCCAGCAGGAGCGGCCCCCCATGGCGCGCTGCACACGGATCAGTCCGGAGCGGCCGCCGAGGCGTAGAGCTCGGAGCTCGCCCGTGCCGCCGCGATCAGCCGGTCCTCCAGCGCGTAGTCAAAGCTCCCGCCAAACGCCGGCGCGACGGATGCCCCGAATCCTGGATTGTCGAACAGCCAGCGTGCGGTTGCCCGCGTCGCCTTCTCCACGTCGATGATGTCGCGGTAACCGAGAACTCGGCGCGTCTTTGAGAATTCGAGGATGAGACTGGATTTCTGAGCCAGCGGATAAAAGCCGCGAGAAGCGTTGCCGGGCACGTCGACGAATTCCAGCTCCGCGCCGAGCTCGGCGCAGATAGTCTCGGCAACGCCGCGCGCGCTCAATACCCGCTCGTCGCCCGCGTTAAAGGCCTCACCGGCCGCACCGGGTACGGTTGCAGCGAGGAACACCAGCCTGCCGAGATTCTCGATGTACCCTCGCTGGAAATAGCCCATACCCCCATGCGGCATGACCATCGCCTTACGTCCATCGAGAATCCGCTTTACGACCGCCCACTCATGGGCGAGGTGCCCGCGTGCCCCATACACGCCGGGATAACGCACGACCACGGCCTCGAACACACCAGTCGCGTGTTGCTCAAACAGCTGGTCCTCGCCCGCTGCCACTTTGCCCGTGTAGTTCGATGCATCGTACTGGCGCGGCGCGTCCTCTCGGACAGGCAGCGGGATTGTGCCGAACGGTGTCGGCTCCGTCGCGCCGAGATAGACCGGCTGACCCGTGATGCCCACCAGCCTCCGCACCTTCCCCGTAAGTTCTTCCGCCAGCGTTCGTAGCCTCCCCGAGGTGCAAACGGCGACATCCCAACTCCGGCCCGCGAACACTCGGGCGATATCGTCCCGGTCGCGCGAATCCGCGTGAATGTGGTCGGTTTCCCCCACGAACTTCGCTTCGTGCGCGCCGCTGTGAAAGACGGTGACGTTGTCGCCGGCACCGAGAAACGCATTCACGATCGGCACGCCCGAAGGGCCGGTGCCACCAACAACCAGGACATTTCGCGGCATGAAATCCCCCTCCTGCACCCGACTATAAAGACGACGGCAACGCCAGTCAGGTTTCCTTGCCGCGTTCGGAGCCGGCTCACTCTACCGTCCATCGCCATCGTTGCCCGTTCGCGAGGCCGATTGAGGCGCACGGGCCAAACCTGTAGCGTACGACCGGTGGAAACGCTCCCGCAGGGCTGTATCAGCCTCCCCCTCGGATCTGCCCATCGCGAGCGTATTGCGCTCGTCTGCGACCCGAATCACCTCGCGGCAGGTCACGATGCGGCCACCTTCCGTGCGGCGCTTGCCGGGGTCGAAGGCCTTCTCTGTAGCAACCAGGTTCCGATCACCGCCGAAATGATGGATGCAGCCCCCCGGCTGCGTGTGATTTCCGGTTTCGGGGTCGGCTACAACAATGTCGATCTCGATGCTGCGACCGCCCGTGGCATCGCCGTCTGCAATACTCCCGGCGTTCTCACCGCCGCGGTCGCCGACCTCACCATCGGGATGATCGAAATGGCCTCCCGCGCCCTCGTTGCCAACGCCGCCTACGTCCGAAGCGGGGGTTGGTCGCGCCGCGAGCCCGCCCCGCCGCTGGGCTGGGACCTCACGGGGAAGACGCTCGGACTCATTGGGTTCGGCCGCATCGGCCGGGCCGCCGCGGAAAGAGCACGCGCCCTGGGGATGGAGTGCATCTACTTCGATACCTTCAAAGACCCTGGTCCCGGTTTCGAATACTGCACATTTCGACCGCTCGACGACATCTTCCGTGAATGTGATGTGCTCTCGCTCCACGTCAACCTCACGATGGAGACACACCACATCGTCAATGCCCGCACGCTTCGCCTGATGAAGCCAGCTGCGTGGGTCATCAACACCTCGCGTGGCCCCGTCATCGACCAGCCCGCGCTCAGCCGTGCACTGCAGGCAAACCAGATCGCCGGCGCCGTACTCGATGTCCTCGAGGTCGAACCGCCCGATCCCAACGACCCGATACTCACGCTCGACAACGCGGTCATTCTTCCCCACATTGGCTCTGCCACGGTCGAAACTCGTGAGGCCATGCTCGAACTTGCTGTGGCGAACTTCATCGCAGTCGTGTCGGGCCAGCCGCCGCCAGAATGCGTGAATCCCGAAGTGCTCGAACGCGCGCTGCAACGGCGCTAACCAACCTACGGAGGCGAATCCAATGCGAATCAACACGGTCAAGGAGAAGTGGGCAGCCGGCCAGGTGACCCACGGCGCCTGGCTCTCTATCCCGAGTTCGTTCTCCGCCGAGATCATGGCCCACCAGGGCTTCGACTGGGTCTGCATCGATATGCAGCACGGCATCATCGATTACCAGGTGGCCATGGAGATGATCCAGGCCATCGGCACCACCGAAACGATCCCCTTCGTTCGCGTCCCCTGGAACGAATTCGGCGTTATCGGCAAGGTCCTCGATGCGGGAGCGATGGGCGTCATTATCCCGATGGTGAACTCACCCGAAGAAGCCCAACGCGCAGTAGCGGCCTGCCGCTACTTCCCCAAGGGCAGCCGCAGTTTCGGCCCAACCCGCGCGAGCTACTACGCCGGCACCGACTACTTCCTGGGTGCGAACGACCAGATCGCATGTATCCCCATGATCGAAACGAAACAGGCCGTCGAACGCCTCGACGAAATCCTCGCCGTTCCCGGCATCGACGCCGTATACGTCGGCCCGGCCGACCTCAGCATCACCTACGGCCTTCCGCCCGGCATGAACAACGGCAGCCCGTTCGAAGAGGCCCGCGTGCTGATTGCAAAGAAGTGCGGCGAGTACGGCATTACGGCGGGTATCCACGCAAACGCCAGCCTCGCCGCGAAGCACGCTGCCGCCGGCTACCGCATGATCACGATAAGCGGCGATGCCGTGGCCATTCCCCTCCAGGCCCAGGCCGACCTGAAAGTCGCCCGGGGCTCGGCCGAGGGACAGAAAGCCGTCTACGGATAGCGGCACGACTCGAGAGTCAGGTTTGAAGCCGTACACCCAGATCTGTTCGCAATTGAGCCAGTCTGGCGAAGGTTGTCTCCGTTGTGGCGAACCCTTGCCGCCGCGACGGCGAAAGTGGTGCTCGAATGCCTGCCTTGAATGGTGGCACGGCAACCACCGGTTCATCGTCGCCCGCCGGCTCGCCCTCCGCCGGGCAGAAGTCTTCGAGTTCCCCCGTTG
>JBATAT010000439.1:0-4372 GCA_049662005.1 Tepidiformaceae bacterium | reverse complement strand
GCCGAAGGCAGGTCGGTCGTCATCGCCAGATGCACGGCGGTCGCGGAGATCATCAGCCATGGCCAGTCACCTCGTCTTTCGAGTTACGCGCTCTTCTTGAAGAGGCGGCTCAAGCTGAATCCGCCCTTCTTCTGCGTCTTGGATTTCTGTCGAATGCCGGCGAGGGCACGCGCAATCTCCCGGATCTCGAGGGACACGCGGCTGTTCGGCCGGCTCATCACGATCGGGCGGCCCAACTGCGCTGCCTTGATGACTTCGTTGTCCTGGGGGATCTTCCACCAGAGTTCGGTGTCGAGCGTTCGCTCCACATCTTTCTCGCGTACGCCGGTATCCATGCCCGCGCGGTTGAGGACCACCTTGATGCGCTCGTCATCGTTGCCGAATCGTTCGTTCAGCATTTCGAGCGCGAGAACGGTGTCCTTAATCGAGGCCATGTCCAGCGTCGTGATGAGCAGGATCATCGTGCCGACTTCGATCGCGGCCGCGACGATTTCGTTGAAGGTTCCCGGTGTGTCCAGGATGACGAAGTCGTGGGTCTGTGAGAGGACGTCGACGACGTCGCGGATGTGGGCTGAACTGAGGTTGCGCCAGTCGCTTGGGCGGGTTGGCGCCGGGAGAATCTTGACCCCGGACTCGTGGGTCACGAGGTAGTCGCCGAGGCTGTTGCGGTCCACATTGTCGAGGTTCCGGGCGAGGTCAGCGATCGAGCGCTCGACCGGGATGTCCATGGTGATGGCGACGTCGCCGAAGCGGGTGTCCATGTCCACGAGTGCGACGGTCTGGTGCGCTTCGGTCACGAGGGCGACGGCGAGGTTGGAGGCAATGGTGGTCTTGCCGATCCCGCCTTTGGCGCCAAAAACCGTGATGACGGTCCCCTGTGCGACCGGGTCGGCGAGTTCGCCACGCCGGCGCATCGCTTCCCGCTCTTTCTTCTCGAGCACCTTCATGATGGAGGCCTCGAGCTCCTCCGGTGTGCACGGTTCCTGGATGTAATCCGAGGCTCCGCCGACCATCGATTGCCGCATGAGGCGGATGTTGGCTTCGGTGGAGAAGACGATGATCGGCAGATCGGGCAGCCCATCGTTGATGCGCGAGAGCGTCTGGACCGGGCGGACCAGCGGCTCCTCAATTCGCATCAGGACGAGGTCTGGCCGCATCTGGAAGCAGAGCGTGAACGCCTCTACCCCGTAGCCGGCCGTCGCCTGGACCTGAAAGCCAAGCATGGAGAGTGTTTTCGCCATCTCCGCTGAGCTTTCGCGGTCCGGATCGACAACGATGAGTTGCGGTACCCGTGCCATGAATGTTCCTCCACCGTTTCGCACCCCAGGGACCGCCGGGGGCCTTGCTTGTTCGAGTTGGCGCGATTGCCGCCGGTTGTAGCGACGGCAATCGCAGGTTGGTTGATTCCGGGCCGGATTACTTGGCCGGGAAGATGTCGTCGTAGCTGAAGGTGGTCTTGCCCGAAATCGGATCGGCATCGCCGCGCTGGCGCGGGAGGATGCGGAACTGGGCGTCTTCGTCCTTCATGGCATCGATCAGTGCGACTTTGGCCACCAGGTCTGGCGGGAGGGCAACCGTGATCGAGATCGCCTTCTCGTAGGTTGCGCCGTCCTTGTCGGGGGCGATGGCCTGGGTACCCGGATTCGGGCTGACTTCGGCTGCGCCGGTCGACGAGCCGTCGGCGGGCTTGTCGGCGATCTTCGGGAACGTCTTCACCAGTGTCTGGGAGACGGCCAGGATTTCGACGTCCTGGGCGATGTAGCCGGCCAGCAGGTCGGGACGTTCTTCGCCGGTGAGCGGGTCCGTCTTCACGAAGGCGGTGATCCCGAGAATGTCGACCCGGTCGCCGGGTTGTGGCAGGCCACCCGCGATCCACGCTTCATGGGGGACCATGAGGCTGAGCGCGCGCATGCCATCGGGGACCTTCCAGGTGATGGTGTTCTGGCCTTCGTAGGTGCTGACCTTGGAGTTCAGGACCTGTTCGCCCGCGTAGAGCGGCGCGACGGCGATCTGCCCGACCAGGGCTGTTGCCTCGGTATCCTTGAGGTAGCCATTGACGAGAGCGACCGCGGGGACCGTCTTGGTGCCCAGCATATCGGCCGTGATCTTCTCGCCAACGTTGACGTCCCTCGTGACAACGACGACTGATTCGGCGCCAGTGCCGGAATTGAGTTGCTCGCTAATTCCATCGTCGCCACCACGGCTACTCAGGAATGCGAACATGAGCATAGCGCTCAGGATGCCGAAGACGGCGGCCAACAGAAGGACGCCACGATTTCGAGATGAACTGCTAGAGGCAGCCGCGATAGTGCGATTCACAGTGCTACTCCTCCCCTTTCCCTTGCTATATCGGCGGTCTAACCGGGTTCCTACAGGCCGGGTAAACCCTGTTGGTGAAGAAACTGAAACCCCGCCTTATCCGCGAGTTGCGGGGCGGGGTTCCAGGCTGGATGCGGGCGAGTCGCGCTACCGCGATAGGCGGATCTGCGTGAGCTTGGAGATGGCGAGGAAGGCATCGTTCAGGTCGGCTTCGCTCGGAGCCTTGAAGAACTTGCCGCCTGTAGCGTCGGCCATGTACTGCATGAGATCGTCGTCCGAATCGTTCCCATAGCCGATGGTGTAGATCGTGATGCCGTGCGTCGAGGCAAGATCGGCCATCGCCTTCGCATGAGTTTTGGCGTTGGCTGTGTTCGTTTGGACGGAGCTGCAGGTTGTCGTCTCGTCGGGGCTGCAGTAACGGTTCGCAACACCATCGGAGAGCAGGACGATGACCCACTTCGCGTTGGTGCGGCCGTTATCCAGCAGTTCCCGTATTCCCATGTAGGTGCCATGGGCGATATTGGTGAGGGCGTCCGAGGAGCCGGAGGCCGTTGGATCGGGGCTATTGGTGATCGCTGTATTGAGCGCTGCGAGAGAGCTACTCAGGCCGAACTCTTCGTGGCCCTTCGTCGAAAACTGCACGTACCCGATCTTGTCGTAGGCAGGATTGAACGTATCGACGAAAACCTCCGCGCCGGTTTTCACGTATTCCCATGGGTAGTACGGGCCTGGTCCGGCGGCCTGGCAGGTATCGCCAGTGGGGCGCCGCCCTGAGTTGTGGCTCGCCGCGGTGGAGCTGTTCCGGTGCCGCGTAACGGTCGTGGTGTTGGCCCCGTTGTTAATTGAGTCGACCCGGATCCACTCGCTATCCAGTTTGAATACCTGGCCTACATAGAAATAGGAAGTGAGCGGTTTCGGCGCCATGTTGCCGGGCTGAGTCGGATTGTTCTTGGTCCAGCTGAACGTTGTCGCCGTGCTGTTCACGCTGCTCGCCAGCTTGACCTGGCCGACGTAGTTACCGTTCGGGCCGTGGCTGTCCCAGCACATCGAGCCTGAACGGTCGAGCACGAGCATGGCGTCGATCACGATGGATTCAGCGTCGCCATCGGCGGAAACATGCCATTCTGGAACGCCGAAGAACTTCGCGAACCAGGTTGGAATGTCCGCCGAAGCCTCCACCGTCAGTGCCTTGTTACCGGCCTGCGGTTGGATCGAGAATTGGACATTGGTTCCCTGGCTCTGGATAAACCCGGAGTTGTCGACCCAGTAGGCGGCGCCCGTGGTCTGAGCATCGCTCCAGTCGGGCAGGCTCTGGGCGGCCGCCAGTGCCGCTGCATCGACGCCTGCCTGCATGGAGGTGCGAGCCCAGACATAACGACCGACGTCAATGCTAAGGGCAGTGAAGCCGAGGAGCACCATGATCAGGAGGCCGAACAACGGCAACGTTTGTCCAGCCTCATTGTGTTTTTTGCAACGTAGGATTGACCGGAGCATCGGCAGCCTCCACGGGGGATTGGATTATTCGAGTCTCATTGAGGTGTGGGCGGTGATCTGTAAGTTCGCGAGGGTGTTGCCACCCACCAGCGCCATGAGGTTGCCCAACGGTGTGGCGTAGTCGAAGTCATATGAGAGATCGATGGTGACAGGCTGGCCACGGAGTCCCTGGATGTTGTCGCGGTGAATGTGTAGCTTCGCTGGGTCCAACGAGCACTGCGACGGGTAAGATTCACAGAAGCTCTCGTAAATACGGGCGTCGACGGCACTCTGCGGCGCCTGAACCGCCGCTACGCGGGCCCCTTCCCGAGCCGCGTTGGTGACGATGAGCCAGGTGTAGAAGGCACGGCCGAAGTCCACCAGCCCGAAGAAGAGCATCAGGAAGATTGGGAGGATCATCGTGAATTCGACCAGCGCCTGGCCGGTTTCGGTTCGGCGAAGTCGGCCCAACAAACGTCGAATGGGGCCATGCCGTACTGAACGAGAAGGGAAGTTCTCTGATTCCACGAAGTACCGCCTTGCAAATGGCCGCTGCGGGCGGCTGAGATGTAGCAAAGGG
>JBATAT010000438.1:0-10108 GCA_049662005.1 Tepidiformaceae bacterium | reverse complement strand
CGACTGGGAGCTTCCAGCGTTCTGCGAGTTCGAGCATGCGGTCGGTCTTGGGGTGGTTCACGGCGCCCTGCGTACCGGCCAGGACGGTGTAGTCGTAGGAAAGCACTACGGCACGGGAGGCTGGCTCCGGGAAGAGACCGCCGTTAATCGTGCCGATGCCGGTGACCATGCCATCGGTGGGGAACTTCCGGATGACCTCCTCGACGGGAAGACCGGTGCCGGGCGTAAGCACGAGCGAGCCGTGCTCGGCGAAGGTTCCGGGGTCGCAGAGGTCGTCGATGTTCTCGCGTGCTGTCCGCTGTCCGGTCTTACGCCGGCGAGCGACCGCATCGGGACGAGCAGCATCGAGGGTAACGGCGTGGCGTTCGTGGATGAGGGCGAGGTCTGGACGGATGTAGTCGAGATCGATGGCGGTGGATTCGGTTGCACCACCCGCTTCCACCTCGCGAGGTTCGATGAAGAGCAGAGGCTGGCCGGCGAAAAGCGTGTCCCCGGCGGCCACAGCGATGCGGCGCACGAGGCCGCTCTCGGTCGCGGAAACGACATGCTCCATTTTCATCGCTTCCATCACCAGCAGTTGCTGGCCGGTGCGGACAAGGTCGCCTTCGGCGACATCGACTTCGACCACCGTTCCCTGCACCGGAGATTCGACGGCGATGGCGCCTTCGGGGCCTGCAACTGCGGACTTCGTTGCGGGCGCCTCGCTTGGCCGTGGGGCACTCGCGACGGCGCTCTGGCCCGACTTTCCGAAGTTCAGCACGGCGAGCGGATCACGCGCATCGACCTTTACCCCGGCAAGGCGGGGGCCAGATTCGCGACCCGCGGGTGAGTCCTCGGGCGCGGATTCGAAATATCTCGGGGAATGCACACCGTCGGGGGAGGCGGCGAGCGCGGCGATGTTGTCGTCGACGAACCGCGTGTACAACTCACCCGGTGCAAATCCGGGGTGCCGAAGGAGGTTCTGGAGGAAGGGAATGTTCGTCGCGACGCCGTCGATCCGGAATTCGGCGAGTGCCCGGTAACAGCGTTCGACCGCCTCGACGAAGTTTGCCGACGGCGAGTGTGCGATGACTTTCGCGAGGAGGGAATCGTAACGGTTGCTGGTCTGGTAGCCGGCGTAACCGAAGGTATCGGTGCGAACGCCGAGCCCGGTCGGGGGTTCGAAAGCTGTGATCAGGCCGCCGGACGGTCGCGAGGCGCCGTCGGGCGCCATCGTTTCCATGTTGACGCGAGCCTGGATGGCAAACCCGCGTGGCGCCAGGATGTCATCCTGCGCCAGGTGCAGCGACGCGAGCGATTCGCCGGCGGCGATTCGTAGCTGAGCACGGACAAGGTCGATGCCGAAGACCTCTTCGGTGACGGTGTGTTCGACCTGGAGCCGGGGGTTGACCTCCATGAAGTAGAAGGGGGCATCGGGTCCGGAGATACTCGCATCGACAAGGAACTCGAAGGTGCCAAGGCTCTGGTAGTGCACCGATTCGGCCATGCGGACGGCCGCGCTGGTGAGCTGATCACGCAGCTCTGGGGCGAGGCCGGGGCTGGGTGCGATCTCGACCACTTTCTGAAAGCGCCGCTGAACGCTGCACTCGCGCTCCCAGAGATGGGTGACGGCGCCGCTGCCATCGCCGACAACCTGGATTTCGATGTGGCGGGCACGGGGCAGGTAGGCTTCGGCGAAGAGTGCACCATTGCCGAAGGAGGCCTTCGCCTCGGACTGGCAACGCTGGAATGCGCGGTCGACGTCCTCGCTCTTCTCGACAGCGCGCGAGCCGCGACCGCCGCCACCGGCGATGGCCTTGAGGATCATGCCCTTCCCCGGGCCGAGCGACTCCAGGAAGGACCGGGCATCATCGGGAGTGGGGAGGATGGGCGTGCCCTGGAGGAGCGGCACGCCGAGACTGTTGGCAAGCTGCCGTGACTGCACCTTGTCGCCGAACAGTTCGAGTGTTTCGGCCGCGGGGCCGACGAAGGTAATGCCCTCTTCGTGGCAACGGCGGGCGAATGTTGCGTTCTCGCTGAGGAATCCGTAGCCCGGATGGATTGCGTCGCAGCCGTTCGCCTTCGCCAGGGTGAGGATCTGTTCGCCATCGAGATAGGCCGCCGCCCCGGCGCCGGTCAGCGGAAGGGCGCGGTCGGCTTTGCGCGTGTGGAGCGAGAGGGCATCGTCCTCGGCGAAGACCGCCGTCGAGGGGATGCCGAGTTCGGCGGCCGCGCGGGCTATCCTGATGGCGATTTCGCCGCGGTTGGCGATGAGCAGGCTGGTCACGGGCATCGAAGGCTCCCTCGCCCAACGCGTGCGCTCGAGGCTGGCGTTGGGCCGGTGTTTGGTTCAGGTTCGCTGCGAGTCACTCTTCCGCGGCGAGCGCCGGGTTGGAGACGACGAGCTTATCGTGGATCGACTGGCGAAGATGCGATATCACCCGCTGCCGCCACTCGCCCGAATCGGCATCACCCGCACGGATGCGCTCGCTCAGGTTGTGGTTGCGTACGAGCAGGCCCTCGCGAACGGCGCTGAGATGGGGTGGCATCGGCTCGATGCCGAGGAGGTGGTCCAGGCCATCCCATTCCCGGGAGAGGTGATCTTCGATGGTCGCGATTTCGCGGCGAACCATCTCGACCGCGTTCATGGCGACGCGGCCGTGGAAGTTCGTGCGACCGGATGTGTTCGCCATCACATCGTCCCGCAGGTAACCGGCGACCGCTTCGAGGAGTTCATCGATGGTGGGGCGGTCTTGCATCAGGCGCCTGCCTCTTCCAGGAGCTTCAGGAGTTCCCATTCGGTTTCGGCGGTGCGACGACCGATCGCGGCCATCTCGACGGTCTTGTTGGCGCCGCTGAAGTAGTTTGCAGACTGGGAAATCGTGATCACGCCCCACTTCAGGTTTCCGAAAAGCTCCCAGAAGTGAACACGCTCGCGATCCACCGGGGTACCGCCGGCAGCTTCGTAGGCGGCGAAGAACTCCTCATCGTCGCCGACGCCGGCCATGGGCTTCGTGCCCCCGAAACGCCAGGACTTCACCGCGAGCCAGCCGATGTCTTCCATGGGGTCACCCCAGTGGGCGAGTTCCCAATCGATGATCCCACGGATGCCGTCTTCGCCGAAGAGGAAGTTGCCAAGGCGGTAGTCGCCATGGACGAGCACTCGTTCCTTCGGGTTCGGCATGTGCTGGTAGAGCCAACGGAATGCGAGTTCGAAAACCGGGTGGGGGTCGGGCGTGAGGGCCCGGAAAATGGATTCGTAGTGCTTGATCTCCGTCTCGGCCGGGGAAACGCCTTCCGGCGGGGCGAGAAGCTGCGAGAGCTCGGGGTGATCCTGGACCGAGATCGAATGGATGCGGGCGAGGCTTTGGGCGAGCTGGCCGGGGATCACGTCGCGTGCGTGGGCGTACTGATCGTTACGAATGAGGCGGCCGCCGAGCGTTTCACCAGGGACGCGGCGCATGATGAAGAACTTCACCGGGAAGGTGTCGTCGCCATCCCAGAGCGGTTCGGGAACGATCGCACCGGCTTCCATGGCCGCCTTGATCAGGCTGAATTCAAGGATCCGGGCGGCACTCGAGCCAACACCGGCGACGGGGTCGCAGCGGAAGATGCCCTCGATGAATTCGTCGCCGAGTTGTGCATCGAACGACCAGGTTTCGCGCCCGGCGCCACCGGAGAGCCGGGCGAGCGCCGAAAAGACGGGGACGTGCCCTGTCTTCTTCTCCAGGAACCTGGTGAGGCCAGCTTCAACGGTCGCAGAATCCACGGGCTACTCCGCCTGGTCGAGGAACTCGCTGAGGCCGTAGCCCTTGCGGTCTCCATCGAGGGTGTATTCGGTCATACCTTCGCCGATGTGGGTGAACATCCCTGACCGGCGGTTGCGGAGGGGAATGAAGCCGGTAACGCGGCCCTCGATGGTGTGGGTCTCGCCGTTTTCGAGTTTCACCTTTGCGGTGAAGCCTTCGTGATAGTTGGTGTTGCCTTCGTAACGTGGTTCGAGTTCGGCTTCGGTGATCCGGACCAACTTGTCGGGACCGTAGTGGAAGACGCCACCGACGCGGCCACCGACGACTGACAGGACCATGCCGATGTCATCGCCATAGTTGCCGGTGATCCAGCGGTATGAGGGTGTCGACTGCCAGTAGCGGGGGCCCCAGGAATGGTCGCGGAGGCCGTGGCCCGTAATTTGGACGGGCGGGCCGTCTTCAACCTGGAGGGTTCCCGAGACTTTCATGTGCTGCTCGTAATGGGCGCGGGCGAAGTCGTTCTGGGATCCTGCGCCGCCGGGTTCGGCGACATGGCCGTAAATCGGGCCGACGCCTTCGTGGATGAGGTCCAGTTGGACCTTCTTGTGCGGGTTCTCCTTGAACGCGACGGAAGGTTCGCGCATTTCGCGTGGGTCGGCGAGATACACGAGGGAGCCGTTGTAGGTCGTTCGGATCTTCTCGCCGGGGACGAGCACCTCGATCTTGCAGCCGCCGGCATCCCAGCCATCGTTATGTGAAATTTGTGGACGCTTGTAGTTGAAGAGCGCCGAGCCATCGGGCTGGTAGACGATGACGGTCATCTCGGCATGGCCTTCGTTCGCCCGGTTCCCCATGCGGATGAAGCCGCCCATCTGCTTTTCACGATCGAAGAAATTGAAGTAGACGGACTCGTTGAAGTTTTCTTCGGGACCGAGGGGATGGGTGTAGTCGTCTTCGGGTTTTACGTTGCCAAGAATCGTTACCATGAGATGCTCCAGGCCCAGACGGGCGATGCGTGCGGCGCGAATGATAGCGGATGTTCGTTAGCCTCGCCGAAAGGAATAGTTTGTGCGGCTCGCGAAAGAGTTTCTCGACTTCGGTTTGTACACGAACAACCTCGAAGGAATGCTCGACTTCTGGCAGAACACTGTTGGATTGCCGTTTGAAGAGATGCTTCCTACCGGCGGGGGTGGACGCCAGCATCGGCACGGGCTCAATGGGGCGGTGATGAAGATCAACCATTCGCGAGACCCCTTGCCGGACGAACCGGCGGCTGGCTACAGCGAGCTGTTGATTCGGCGGGACGGAATCGACGAAGTGCAGCGATTTACCGACCCGGACGGGAACCTTGTTTCGCTAGTACCGGCGGGCTATCGCGGCGTGACCTCGGCGGGGATGGTGGTGCGGGTGGGATCGCTGGAGAGGGCGCGCGCCTACTACGGCGGTGCACTTCAGTTGGACGAAATTGAACCGGGAACGTTTCGTTGTGGCGGGTCGCTCGTCCTGCTGGAAGAGGATCCGGGGCGGCCGATGGCGGGCGAAATCCGGGCGCCGGGCTACCGCTACATGACGGTCCAGGTCTGGGATTGCGACGCTGAATTCGCAGCGATTGTTGCGAAGGGTGGGACGGCGGCGAACCGGCCGCGCACGTTTGGCGAGGTCGCGCGGTTCGGTTTCGTTCGCGACCCGGACGGAAACTGGCTGGAACTTTCCCAGCGGGCTTCGCTGACGGGGCCGCTGCCGCCGAACGCGGGGTAGGACTGGACGTTCCGGCTGCCCGACAATATGCGGGAGGGACGTTGTTCTTGAACCAGAAAGAAGAACTACACGGAGTGGTCCAGTGGGGGTTGCTCGCGAATGCGGCGGTCGCGCTGGTCGTTGGCGTTGGATTGCTGGGCCTGATCGGGCATCCGCACCGCTGGCTGGATGTCGACAGGATCGGGACGACACTTGCGGCCGGCGTTTTCGTTGCGGTGGCAGGTGGGGTGCTCGGGCTTGCCCTCTATCCGTACACCTCCCGGTCGAGCGTGCAGTATCTCGCGTTTGGCAATATCGCCGGCGGGCTGGCAGTTTGGGCAATGGCGATTGTGGAGTGGGATCGATTTACGCCGGCTGGCCAATGGTTCGTGGGGGCGACGGCCGATGCATTTGTGCTGCTCGGATTGCTGGAATTCGTGGCTCTCTGGCTGACGCGGCCGGGGCGAACTACCGTTCGACGGGAGTGAGCGTTCGGAGGAAGTTGACCAGGTGCCAGATTTGCTCCTCGGTCAGCGGGTTTTCGCCGGAACCCCAGGCGCGCATTGCGGTACCGGGCACACCATCGTGGATGAAGTTATAGAGGGCGCCATCGGCATGGAGCGGAACATGCACGGTGAGGTCGAGCGGGTAGGGGTTCAGATCGAGCCCTTTGGGAGGAACACCGCTCTGGCCGTGGCACGTGGCGCAGTTTTGCGTGTACAGGGTCCGGCCCTGGGCAATCGAATCTGCATCGGGGTAGATCGGATTCGAAGGCAGATTCACATCTAGCTGATGGGAATGCACACCGAAGAGGAGCAGGATGCCGAACGCAAATCCCGCCATCGTCATGCTGCTCGCCGCGAAGCCCACTTTGCGGCCAATTCGACGCATCGGCGCCCGCGAGAGTGCGAAGCCAAGCCCAACGATGAGAAAGACGAATCCGCCGAACTGATTCCAGGTGAGGCCGGGAGCCGGATCCGACCAGGCACTGCCGGTGGTCGTCGAAACGACGGCGGTTCCGGCGGGCCGGACATCGAAGAAGCCAACGGTGTCATCGGCATCGGCGCGCCGCACTTCGGTTTCGACCCGCCAACGGCCCTCAATAGTCATGAAGGGACCCTGCCCGACGAAGAGGCCGGGATCGGTGCCGGCGAGGGTGAGCGTCGATGCGCCGACCGATTGGTCATCCTGGTAGCGGAAGATGAGGCGCACGCGCTGGGCCTCGACAGGATTACCAGCGGAATTCTTGAGGCTGACCCGGTAGGTATTGAGGCCTGTCTGATTGGGATCGATGGCGAGGTTCATGTTGAGATCGGCAACGGCGATCGATTGGTCGAAAGGCGTGCGATCGGGCGCGATGATGATGGATTTGGAGACGGTCGTCTGGGTGAGGGCGGCGGCGACAGCAAAGACGGCGAGGCCGAGTGCGACTTCGCCAACGGCGAAGAAGAGGAACCGGCGCTGGGCGGCCGGGGTGCCGATAGTGAGGAGATTCTTTCCCGAACGCGCGTTGTAGGCGGCAAGGAGGAGGAGCGGGAGCATGACCCCAAGCTTGATAAGGAGAATGATCCCGTAGCGCGTCTCCCAGAGCTTGGAGACCGTTTCGATTTCGATGACGGCGCTGAGGAATCCAGAACCGAGGAGGATGAAGACCGAGGCTGAGGCGAGGAGTGAGAAGCGCCCGAGGAAGCCGGACCACGGCGAATTCGGGCGGGCGAGGCGGGCGGCGATGGCGATGCCAACCACGGCGCCAATCCAGGTGAGGGCTGCCACGCCGTGGACGATGTCGATGCTCTTCGCCCAAAAGCTGCCGGCGCCGGCCGCGGCGTGGCTTGTGGCGGTGTAGGCCCAGAGGTAGAGGGTGACGCACCCAACAAGCGCACCACCGGCGCGACGCGGCGCTTCGAGGAGGAAGCTGTTCACGACCGCGATGAGGAGCACGAGGCCGATCCGGGTAAGCCAGTAGCCGCCAGCGGGGGTGTTGAAGACAAGGTCACGGATGGCCGTGTTTTCGTAGGCATCGCGAATGGTGAGGAAGTTCAGCAGTGTCGCGATGAGCAGGACACCGACGCCTGCGTAGACCGCCAGGACCAGCCCCTGGCGGGTTCGGTTATCCGGGCGATCGAAGAGGAGGATGACGACTGCTCCAGCCATCACCATCGCGAGCCCGAGGAGCGAGAGCGCGCGGACGGCCACGCCATCTGCGAGTGGGGGCGGGTCGCTATCGTTGGAGAGGCCGCCGACGGCGTTCGTCTGGTCGGGCAGCGAGCCATCGGGATTCATGACCGTGAACGGGAACGAACCGCGAATCGCGTGGCCATCGACCCGGGAGACGTTCGCCCAGAGCACGTTGTAGATGCCGGGCTTGAGGCGGGGCAGTGACACGGTCATGCTGGCGGCATTGACCGAGGCCTTCGGGATGGCGATCGGTTGGCCGGAGGCATCGAGGACCGTAATCGAACTGGACTTTGATTCGAGCGGTTCGGCAAAGGAGAGCGCGATGCGATCCGGGGGCTGCTGGAGGAATGCGTTCGCAGGCGGATCGGAACTCAAGAGGGCTGCGTGGCCAATCGCGGTATCCGCCCTGCCAAACAGGAGCGCGAGTCCAAGGAGAACGAGGACGAGCGCGGCGGGCCATTTCATGGCCGCTTTTGGACCAGGAGGAACGAGGCACCGGCACCAACCACAAACATCCCAACGCCAACCGCAACCACCAGGATCCAATTCACGCCGTTATCGGGCCCCGCGACGCTGAGTGCGGCCGGGGGCGATTCCGCCTCGGGTGTTGCGGGGCCGGGGCCGAGCAGGTCTTCCTTGAGCACCTCTTTGCCCGCACTGGCGGTACCATTCGGGTCGTAGGTGAAGGAGAGCGAGCCGTTTGCATCGTCGCCGTCATCGGCGCTGAGCGTTTTCCAGTTCACGGTGTAGACGCCGGGGGTGAGGGACGATGGGACGGCGACCGAGAGCCGCCGGCGGTCGTTTCGGTCCACGACCGCAGCGACGGTGGTGATCTCCTTGCCGCTGGCGTCCATGAGGTCGATATCGTTGGCGCCTTCGCGCGAAAACATATCCTGAGTCATCTCGATGACGATTTCGGCAGGCGGCTGGACGAGCACGGCGCCATCGCCCGGCTTCACACTCGCAGGTTCAGCATGTGCGAAGGCGGAAGTGACAAAGAAGAGGGTTGATGCCAACGAAACGCCCAGGGCGAAGACGAGTCTCATGTCTGAGTTCAAGTCTATCGGGCGGAAGCGCCCCGGCAACGACGGGGCGTGAAGTCATCTTGACGGGAGGTGTTGGCTTGGAGTTCAGGCAAACCCAGCAAATGACGGGCAGGCGACGGGGTATTCGGCGGCAAGCAGCTTCGGCGGCAGCGACGCACGGTTCGGCCACTCTGCTCCGCCGAGCGCGTCTATCTCCACCGAACCAAGCAACCCCGCATCCTGAGGGTTCGAACTACGCCCTTGTCGAGGTACGGGAGGGGGTCAATGACCACCTGAGAGTCGTCGTTCCGGCAGACTTCGAGCGAGGTGCCACTCACGATGCGTGCTGAGATCGCCCGACGCTGCATAGATTTCTATGGTGCCACATTCGTCAGCCCTTCTTGGCGGGTATGACATCCATGCCCATGTAGGGCCGTAGCACTTCCGGGACTTCGATGCTGCCATCCTCGCGCTGGTAGTTCTCCATGACGGCGATGACGGTGCGGGGCAGGGCGAGGCCACTGGCGTTTAGCATGTGCGGATGCTGGGTGGGTGCATCGGGCGCTGAGCGATAGCGGATGTTCGCACGCCAGGCCTGGAAATCGAGGCAGTTGGAGGCGGAACTGACCTCGAGCCATTCGCCCTGGCCGGGAGCCCAGATCTCCAGGTCAAACGTTTTGGTTGCGTTGAAGCCGATGTCGCCGGTGCAGAGCTGGACGACGCGATAGGTGAGTCCGAGGATTTCGGGGATGGAACGTGCGCGGGCAACGAGCTTGTCCAGTTCGGCTTCGCTCTGGTCCGGTTCGCAATAGACGAACATTTCGACCTTTTCGAACTGATGTCCGCGCTTGATGCCGCGGACATCGCGGCCTGCGCTCATCTTCTCGCGGCGGTAACAGGGTGTGTGGCCGACAAAACGGATCGGCAGTTCGCCCGGCGGAATGATCTCGTCGCGGTACATGTTGACGAATGCGACTTCGGCGGTAGGGATGAAGTAGTAGTCTTCTTCGAAATCTTTGTAGAGGTTATCGCGGAACTTCGGAAGCTGGCCGGATGCGAAGAGCGATGCTTCGTTGAGCATGTTCGGCAGGTAGGCCTCGGTAAATCCGGCTCTCCCGTGCTCGTTGAGCATGAACTGGATGAGTGAGCGTTGGAGTTTTGCGAGAGGGCCTTTCAGGACATAGAAGCGCGAGCCTGACATGCGAGCGCCGCGTTCGATATCGAGGCCATCGACGATTTCGCCCAGTTCCCAGTGCGGCCGCGGCTGGAATGAGAACTGCGGAGGTTCACCGACGGTTTCGATGACCTCGTTCGAGGTCTCATCCGGGCCTTTTGGCGCGTTCGGATCGAGGATGTTGGGGACTTCGTAGAGTTTCTCTTTGAGTTCATCTTCGACGGCGCTCAAGAGACCGTCGAGGCGGTTGATTTCGTCGCCCACGA
>JBATAT010000437.1:0-1850 GCA_049662005.1 Tepidiformaceae bacterium | reverse complement strand
TTGCGGACGCGGCACCACCCTTCGGCAACGGAACTCGCCCCAGCAGCCATCGATTGCGACGACCTCTACCGTTCGGGCGCGTCGTTCGATGCGGTGTATCGCTCGGTGGTGGACCGGGTGCTTGAGCGAGCCCGCGAACAGCCGGTGGTGTTCGCCGTGCCGGGGAGCCCAATGTTCGCGGAACGGACCGTGACCTTGCTTGCCGAAGCGGCGAAGAATGCTGGACTTCCCGTGAAGGTCTACCCGGCCGTCAGCTTCGTCGAGGTGGCTGCTGGAGCCCTCAGTATGGACTTCCGCGAGATCCAGGTTTGCGACGCGACGAACCTGCGAATCGACCCGCTTCGACCAGCATTGATTCACCAGGTATTCGACCGCGATGTGGTGACGGAATTGAAGCTCGAGCTGCTGAAGTTGCTTGCCCCGGACCATGCGATCACCGTGCTGGGAGCGGTCGGAACCGGCGAAGAACGCCTTCGCCACGTGAGCCTGGCAGAGCTCGATCACCGGCCCTTTGGCTACCTCGATACGCTGTTTGTGCCCCCAATTCCCGCGATCGAGGACGTGCGACGGTTCGATGGGCTGCTCCACGTGGTGCGGATGCTGCTCGCGCCCGGAGGTTGTCCCTGGGATCGCGAACAGACCCACCTATCGCTGCGGCCATACCTGCTCGAGGAAACCTACGAAGCCCTCGAAGCGATCGACAACCGCGCACCCGAGGAGTTGGTCGAAGAACTGGGCGATGTGCTGTTCCAGACGCTTATCCACACCGCTATCGCCGAAATTGCGGGCGAATTCGAGATGCACGAGGTGATCGAACGCATTACGACGAAGCTCATCCAGCGACACCCTCACGTCTTCGGCGACGGCACCGCTTCGACTTCGGCCGAGGTGGAGGAGAACTGGGAGAAGCTGAAGAAAGTGGAGAAGCGGCGCGATTCGATCCTCGAGGGGGTGCCAGCATCGCTCCCGGCGCTCGCCCAATCGCAGTCGCTCCAGGGACGCGCGCGAAAGGTTGGCTTCGACTGGCCGGATGTTGCAGGCCGCCTCGAAAAACTCCAGGAGGAGGTCGGCGAATTTGCGCGGGCCGCGAACCCTGCGGAACAACTCGACGAATTCGGCGACATTCTTGCGGTGCTCGTGAACATCGCCGACCACTTCGGGATTGATGCCGAGCAGGCACTTCGCGGGGCGAACGCGAAATTCCGATCGCGGTTCGGCACAGTTGAAAAGCTCGCCCGCGAACGGAACGTCGAGATGACGGACATGGACCTCGCGGGCCTCGACGCGCTGTGGGACGAAGCAAAGCGGTTGGAACGAGTAGCGGTTGTGAGGCCCATGCCAGCCGAATAGACTGTGTGTTGCAACGTGAAACTCACTCGCTGGGAGGCGACCGTATGACCCAAGCAACCGAACCCGTAATCACACTCGACCGTTTCAAGAAAGGCAAGACCTTTCAGCAGTACCTCGAGAGCGGCATCCGCAACCGTGAACTGTTCGAAGATAACTACAAGGGGCTGACCGTAAGTGCGGAACAAACGGCCGCGCTCAAGGAGCTCGCCGCACGGCCGAACGGCCCTCACCACATGGTGGTGATCGGCGAAGACTGGTGCCCGGACGTCTATCGCGGCGCTGGCGTCGCCCAGAAGATCGCCGAGGCGGCGGGCATCGAGATGCGCTTCTTCGAGCGCGACCAGAACAAGGACATGATGGCGGGGTACCTGAAGGACGGGGAGTTCGAATCGATCCCGGTGTACATCATTTATGACAAGGATCACAACGAAATCACGCATTTCATCGAGCGCCCGAAGCTGGCCAACGAGCAGATCCACCTAACGCGCGAGGTTCTCGGC
>JBATAT010000436.1:0-1840 GCA_049662005.1 Tepidiformaceae bacterium | reverse complement strand
AGCGACCGGCCCCCGTCCCTTCCAGCCCAAAGGGCGCCGAAGGCCGTGAAGCTCCGCAAAACCTCAACCCGATACCTCAGCGCCGCGACCAGCAGGAAGCGGGGCCACGAACACAGAGCGGGGATGGCGATTGACGACGTCAGTACCCCGCCAGCAATGGCGTGGTGGCCCGCCGACTAACATGGAGCGCCGAACTTCACCACTTCTTGTCGCCTGCTCCGTCACCGCGTGGGGTGCGGCGTGATACCTCGCAACTGGCAGACGTTCTGCGATTCCACGTCGAACGCGCGGTTGAACCGCGCCCGGTAATTCTCCATGGCGATGGTCCCCACCAGTTCGACCATTTCGGCTTCCGAGAACCACTTCCGAGCTTCGTCGAAGTCGTCGTCCGAAACCGTCGTCGGCGTGGTAGTCATCCCCTCGGCCAGCACCAGTGCCGCCCTTTCGGCGGCACTGAAGAGTTCGCTCGTCCGGAACTCCGGCAGCGCCAGGATCTTCTCATCCGAAGCACCTTCTGTACTGCTCCCGGCAGTATTGGTGTCCATTCAGAAGGCGCAGCCAACCATTTCCGCGGCACGTAAGCAGACCAGCGATCGGACGAGGGGGGGCAGGAGACCGCTCTTTGCCGGGGCAGCCCCGAGGGCCCGGCTCGCGCTGAGGATCTCCGGCGCATAAGCCTGGATGCCAGCCCCGACCGCCGGTTGGCCCAGCCATTTCTCACCCTGTTCGAGAACCGTCTTCAAATCCCCTTCGACATCGTCCTTGGTCAGCGGTCGCATTCTTGCCATGGGATCTCCTCCATTGCCGTGAGTTTCGTACTTCGAGTGTAGCTCGAACGCAGTGAGAGCAGTCTCGAACATTCCGACAGGCTGACCCAGATCCACCCAACCGCAGACCGACAGCACCACCCGGCCACTCGACAAAACGCCACCTCGCGCGTCTAATGCCGAACCACCCTCTACCCGTTCCGGGAGAACCACCAATGACCCAGGTATCTTCACGTTCAACCGTTTCCGGCCCCATCACTGGAGGCAAACGAGGCTGGCCCTTCGCCGCCTCCACTCTCGATATTTCGAAGTACGGGTACACGGAAGCCGAGTACTACCTCGAAGGTACCGCCACCAGCTACAAGCTCGCTCCCGGTGCCGAACTCACTCGCGACGGCCACTGGAATGCGGTCCCCTCGGGTGAATCGCCCTTCCGCACCCGCATGCTCGTCTACCGGCCGAGCGATCCCGTGAAGTTCAACGGGACCGCCGTCGTCGTCTGGAACAACGTCACCGCTGGCTACGACCTCTTCAGCGCCGAGAGCCTCGAAATCTTCGAAGGCGGATTCGCCTACATCTGCCTCACCACCCAGAAGGTTGGCATCGAGGGCCTTCCCCCGGTGAACCAGGGTCTCGCGAACTGGGATCCGGTACGCTACGGCACGCTCTCCATCCCCAGCGACGACTATTCCTACGACGTGTTCACCCAGGCCGCACTTGCCGTCGGTCCGAATCGTTCACGCGAAGACGTCGACCCCATGGGCGGCCTCGATGTGAGGCGCGTCATCGGCCAGGGTGGCTCGCAGTCTGCCGGGCGCATCGCGACCTACGTGAACGCCATCCAGCCGCTCACACATGCCTTCGATGGTTTCATCCTCACCATCTACTTCGGCGCCGGGAGTCCGCTCGAAGTCGGCGACGTGGTCGTGAACATCAACGCCGCCCCGAACGCCCGCCCACGTGGCCTGCGCGGCACGAACTTCCTCCGTGACGATCTTGGCGTACCGATCTTCGTCGTGAACTCCGAACTCGAAGCCATCGCCTGCTACGAAGTCCGCCAGCCCGACACCCAG
>JBATAT010000435.1:0-7537 GCA_049662005.1 Tepidiformaceae bacterium | reverse complement strand
GATTCGATGATCACCAGTTCTTCGCCCTCGTTCACGCGGTCGCCCACATTCACAAGAATCTCCAGCACGGTGCCAGTCATCGGCGCGGGAATGTCCTGAATTGCCACTACAGTTGCTCCTGCTGGCGAACGTCTCGCCTGATCCCGAACTCTACGGAGTGCTTCACGCAGACGCGAGAGCTTGGGTGTACCTTGATCCGCGTGAATGGCCTCCGTTCGGTGATGGTCCTGGCTGTGGCAATTCCGGCCGCGCTGTTCGGTGCTTGCGCCGACGAACCATCCCAACCGGTCGATCACTCACCGGAGTCAATCGAAGAATTCTTCGAAGCGCTCGCAGATGGCCTGAACCAGGACTCAGGTCTGTACCACTTTCACCTCACCGCTGAAGCGCAGGATGGCGGCCGGACGGTGGAAGCCGGTTCGGTCGAGGCCTGGGTAGACATCGCCAACGACCGTGTTCTATGGGAATTCAAGAAAGGGCCGAACAACTCTGCGGATATTGCTGGTCACTGGATCGGGGTCTATACAGACGGTGCACGCTACTCCAAGAATCTCGAAATCGGTGACGATCCGGTTACCCGCCTTATTTCGCCGGGATTACGGCCCTGCTTCCCCGGTTCGCCGAGCTACCTGCTCTCGTTGATAGCCTGCGGCTTGTTTGCCGAGACAACACCTGCGGGCGTCGTCACCGTCGAACAGTCGAGCTTCGATGGACAGCCCACCCTAGCCTTGGTGCTCACTTCTCCCTACGAAAAGTTCACACCGCCGCCTGGAGTTCCGCCTCCCCCCGGTGGTTGGCCAACCCTGGAGTCCGCATCCGCCGCCGCAACCACCTCTGAGATGCGACTCCACATCGATCGGATTGCCTACCTGCCCATTGCGATCGTCTTTTCGCTGGATTCGGACCCGGATCGCCAGAGTTCAGGTGGCCTTATGCGGTTCGACGGCGAGTTCGTCCAAAGGTCGGATCTCCCGAAGGATGCTTTCTCACCCGAGGCACTTGGCTACGTCACGCCAGAAGATGAGGAACTGCGGACGCTCGATGACCCAGACATCCAAACGCCCGTCTACTGGCTCGGCCGGACGTTTGATCCCGGTGGCGGTTTCCCCGTGCTTGGAGACCTCTACGTCAACAGCTACGGCCCCCGCCCGTCCCGAGGCGATGAGCCGAACATCCAACTCGGCCTCGCCTACCGTGGCGATGGCGGTTTCATTCGCCTCGACCTCTACCCTCCCGGTGATTGGGAAGGATTCAAGGCCCGCCTGGGCGGAAACTTCCCCTGGACCTGGTGCAGCGAATCGCGCGAGTTCACTCGCCCGGATGGCGCGAAGGTCACGATCCTCGCTGGGTACGAATCGTTTCCGTACCCCGAAGGCCTCGGCCAGGTCACGATCGTTCGACCAGGCGAAACCCCGGCGCCGCCCGGAACTCCAACGATCCCGCCACTGAAAACCGAACCCTGCCCACCGACGGAACACGACCGTTTCATGGCTGAAGTCCGTTTCCCTGATGCCACTGTAGTTATCGATGGCACCTTGAGGTACGGTGGCCAGGATGGCAGTGTCTGGGGTGTGTTCGACACGGACGCAGCGCTCGAAGCAGTCGCCCGCGGCGTCCGCCGCCGTCTACCCGGCCAATAGACATCGGGTCTCCTGCGCCCGGCACCGCAGTCCAAGAACCTGGACCACCCGCTATCGTTGCCGCGTGGAACTCGAATTCAGCGGCGAGATCTGGTTCTGGCGCGGCCCGGCGCCGCACCACTTCGTGACCGTCCCTGCCGCCGAGTGCCGTGCACTTGGCGAAATTGCGAGGGCCGCGACCTACGGCTGGGGGATGATCCCGGTCACTGCCACGACCGGTTCGACAACCTGGACGACATCGCTCTTCCCGAAGGACGGACGCCACATCGTTCCGCTCAAGGTGGCAGTGCGAAAAGCCGAACAGCTCTCTCTTGGTGATGTAGCGACCATTCGCCTCAAAGTAAGCATCTGACGTCCTGCGTCCAGGGCATGTTCATCCAGAAATGCCGAAAGGCCGCTTCCAATCCCCGAAGGGCGGAACGCGGCCTTTTGGCGTGTGGAGGTCGTCTATCGAGTAACCCCGCCTGCCCATCCTTGTCACCGGCTGGTGGTTACGAACCCTTGCGGGCTGGCACCTTCCCCTCCGGGAGCGGCCCCACGGCTCGGACTT
Organism: Tepidiformaceae bacterium; assembly: GCA_049662005.1. GTDB lineage: Bacteria > Chloroflexota > Dehalococcoidia > Tepidiformales > Tepidiformaceae > Amarobacter. Next base: position 5,347 of record JBATAT010000435.1, on the reverse strand, counting down.
GCGCCCTGCACCCCGGGACAAATCTGCAGACTCGCACCACTGCGCACTGCCGAGCCTTGCGGCACCGGGGGCTTCCGAGGCTGGCTACCTTGCGGCACCTTGCGACTCGTACCACCCTGCCTCCGGACGGTTGCCCGCCTTTGGCCGCGCTGGTGGTTACCAACGTAGCCCGGGGCCGTGACCCCGATTCCCGCCGGTCTTCAGCGCTTCCAGGCCCGAAGGCCTTTCCCCGCCTGCGGTGTGGTTCTCGACCACCCCGCCTCCAACGACGCGAAATGTAGTGCCTGCCGCGGCCAGTTCCAAGCAACTTATGACGCCTTCAGATCGGGCTTCACGAACCCTTGAAGATTGCCCAGTGTTATCGTCGCCTCGCGAGATGGAAGGCGACAGAACACACAAAACCTGCGATGCAGGGTTATGTGTGGCCGCCGGTAAAGGCTCACTCAGTCGGGGTGCGGCCCGATGCTGAGTATGGTGATCTGTTCACGTTCTGGCCCGTACCACCACCATATCCGCCATGCGCCTGGCGTTCGATTTTCGACGTACGACTCCCAAACGACTTCCCCGCGTGGGCCCCCAAGCGACTCGAAGCGGTGTGAATTCAGGCTCCCATGCCGCGGATTTGCTTCAAGCAACGCCAGTACCTTCCGTACTTTCCGGAGTTTGTCGGAGTACGCCCGGTCGCGCTCGATTGATTGGATAACTGCACGGGCTTCGGGTGAGAACCTCAAAGCGAAGGGCATTAGTCGTTGTCATCGAGATATTGAGAGAATGAGCCGAGGTCGTGCAGGTCGCCCGAAGCTGCCTGGGCCATTCCCCGACGGACTGATGCGAGGAGCTCCGGACGCTCCCAAAGGAACCGCTCCCGTGCCGGGATCGTCGCCAGCGGAGTGAGCAAGATGTCACCATCATCGGAGACGCTCACGGAGTAACGTGTCTCCGATGCAACTCCCGCCTTGCCAAGGCTGATGCGGCGACGCGAATCAACGACGGTTTCGGTGACCTGGCGGAACTGTTTCATGGTGGGTAGTGTACCACCTGCAACAGTGGGTAAGTGGGCCGGAGCACCAGCGCTAACGTCCATCCTGCGGCCGCGCGTCGAATCCCCCGTAAGGTGCACGTATGACGAGTACCGACTCGTCTCCGGAGTCAAACTGTTCAATCCGGGCGATGTTGGAGCGGAGGACAGTCTCAACATGCCAGGTGGGGCTGTTTCCGACAGCGAGGATGACCCTGAGGAGGCCATCCTCGGGACAGTGCCAGTCGATGAAAGTCGAAGTCCTTGGACAGGATTGTGAACCCCCCGCTCTTCGCGGCTTGCCAGATCTGGAGGTCCGCCGCTTCACCAAGTTCTAAGTCAGAAGTGTGCACCGAACCGGGGAACGTATCGGCCAGCCGTCTCGCCAAGAATCGGCTGAGATTACTATCCAATAGAAACGGTGTCACCCAACAGAGGTCCGGCGCTCGGTGGCCGCCCAGGCCAGCACTGCGAGGATGTCCTCGTGCGTCAGCTCAGGGAAGTCGGCTAGCACCTCGTCGTAGCTCATCCCGCCCGCGAGGTATTCGAGTACGTCATAAACGGTGATCCGAAGGTTGCGAATACATGGCTTGCCGCTTCGCCGCGCCGGATCCAGTGTAATTCGTTCGATGCCGTCCATCAGCTGAGTATACGTCGCCCATCTCCGACTGCCATTCTCTCTCGCGCGTCGTACCACGCCTTCACGGCCCTGCTGATGGCCGCGATCACGAGGAACGCAATGGCCAGCCGGTGCTTCCCACTCGAAAACAACAGTGCCGCCGCCGCTCCGAATACGGCTATTTCCACCGCCAGCCGCACGAGCCAGTTCGCCGGAACCTTCGCCTTCGGCGAGACGAAGAGGCCCCAGAGCGTGATTCCTGCAGCTGGCAACGCGATGGCGAGGGCTAGCTGTTGCCACCTTGGCGAACCAACCGAGTAGCCTCCGTACGCAAGGGCGGCAATGGCGCACAGCTCAAGGACGAACCGCAGGCCAAGGTTCAAGGTCCGTACCGGATTCAACTCTCACCTCGCTTTCACAGCGCAAAAAGGCCCGCCAATTTGGCGGGCCTCCGTGTTTGCGGCATTGCTGGCTTACCCGAACAGCAGCGGCGCCGTGGCTTCGAGCCGGTCTTCGCTCACGTTCATCTTCACCTGGTTCCAGCTCACCTTCACGCCCTTTTCGCCCTTCGAAGGCTCCTCTTCCACCAGCACTTCGAACATTCCCGTTCGCTTCACTTCGTTTGGCTGCGCGAGGAGCTGCATGAATGCCTCCGCTGCCTCGTGAGTCTCGAGCATGCGTGGCTGCCAGCGCCCGAACACCTTCGGGTTCTCGGCGTATTCGTTGGTCATCCCGGTGCGCACGAACGGGTACATCACCGAGTAGGCAGTGATCAGGTTGGCCAGCTTGCCGAGGTTCACTTCGAGCACCTGCGGCAGTTGGAGCACGGCCCAGTTCGCGACCGCATATCCGGGGACGCTTGCGCCGGGATCGATCGACTGGCGCGACGAGATGTAGATGATTTCCAGCGGCTCGTTCGCGTAAACCGCTTCGCCCGACCATAGGTGGGTCATCGCCATGAAGCCATCGATCTTCGTATCGAGCACAGCCTTGGTTTCGGCGAGGTTGTTGATGAATGCCTGGCGCACGCGTGCGCGCCGCATCGCCGTCGATTCGCCCTCGACTTCACGCAGCGAGCGGCCAAACGAGTAGCCGCGTTCGGTCAGGCCGGAGTTGCAGATGACGAGGTTCGGGATGCCGCCCATCTTGTCGATGACGTAGGTCCGCGTCGCCCAGAGGTCGCCCATGTTGGTGACATCGGCCTGCAACGGGAAGGCGTTCACGCCCTGCGCTGTCAGGAAGTCGACGAGGTCGAGCCCGTCGTCATACGAGCTGTGGAAGTGGACCGCGACGCTTTCGGCGCCGTTAAGCCCGGCTGCCAGCGCGAACGACTGGCCAAGGCCGCCATCTTTGCCCGCACCCGAGATCAGGACGCGTTTGCCCTTCACGCCGGCTGCGAGATCGGAACTGAACTTGAATTTCGATGAATCGACGGTGAATGCCATTTGAAAGTCTCCGGGAGGTATTGGCGCATGCGATGGGAGCGCCGCGATGTATAGCCCCGGAATACTACCGGGATGCGGCGCGCCGCGCCACGCACGCGGCACCTACTCCGCTCGAAGTGACTCGCCCTTGGCGTTCTCCGCGTCCTTGGTGGTTCCTCGGTCCGTTAGCCCCGCCTCACACCACCATCCGCCGCACGATCTCGTACATCAATTCACAGCCCATGTTCAGGTTTTCGATCGTCAGGAACTCGTTGTTGCCGTGGAAGCCACGGCGCTCTTCCGGACTCAGCAGGCAGGGAATGAAGCCGTAGGCCGGGATGCCGAGTTCGCGCAGGAAGCGGTTGTCCGTGCCCCCGACGGTCATCCCGGGCACCACAATGGCGTCCTCCATCGACTCCTTCACCACCGCGTTGATCGTCCGGAAGAGTTCGGTGTCCCATTCCACCCGCGCCGGCTCCCCCTGGTCGGGCGAGTAGAGCGACACGGTCACGCGGTCATCGGCGATCCGTTCGCGCACCTGGTTCATCCAATCTTCTTTTGTCTGGCCCGGCAGCAGGCGGCAATCGATCACCGCCTCGCTCTTCGCGGGGATGACATTCGCCTTGATTCCGGCATCCAGCATGGTCAGATTGAGCGTGTTGATGAACATCGCGAGCAGTTCGGGTGAGGCGTTGATCCGATCCTCGAGCGCTGCCCGGTCCGAAAGCGGTGGCATTAGCCCGGCCTCGGCCAGGCGCGAGATGTAGGCCTCGGTGTCCGGTGTGAAGGTGAGCCCGCGCTCCCAATCCATCAGGCGGTTGAGCGCCTGGACCAGGAACACCGCGGAATTCTCGTAGTGAGGCACGCTCCCGTGGCCCGGCCGCCCTACCGAGGTTAGCCGAAGCCAGCAGAGGTCCTTTTCGTTCGTTGCGACACTGAAGAGCCTCGTTTCTTCACGCCCAAACCGCGTCGTCCCGCCGCCGCCTTCGCTCAGTTCGAACTCCACATCGACGACGTCCGGCCGGTGTTCGCACAGCCAGGCCATCCCCTGCTCGCTCCCCGCCTCTTCGTCCGGCACCGCGCAGAACACGAGGTCGCGCTTGAGCTTCACGCCTTCGCGCTTTAACAGCAGGAACGTGATGAGCTGCATCACGCCGCACCCTTTCATGTCGACCGCCCCACGGCCAAACACCTTCCCGTCCTTCACCACGCCCTCGAACGCCGGCACATCCCAGTACTGCGTCTCAACAGGCACAACGTCGGTGTGGTTGCAGAGCATCAGGGGCCGCTTCGAGCCATCGCCGAGCAGGCGTGCCACCAGAACCTCGCGGTTTGGCGCGGTCTCGATGTATTCGGTTTCGATGCCCTCTGCCTCGCACAACGCTCCGAGGAATCGCGCCGCCGGTTTCTCGTTTCCCGGCGGGTTCGACGTATCGATCTGCAGGTAGCGCACGAAGATATCGAGCGCCTCACGGTGAATAGCGGGCCAGTTGATCATGAGTCACCAGTTCGGAGTTCCGAGTCCCGAGCAGTCTGGCCGCAAAGGAACGAAAGAACAAAACGCGACCCCGCGGCCAACGACTTACGACCAACCGCTACTTCGGCCAGAGCACCATCTGCGTACAACGGAACAGTGCAATCGTCTTGCCCGTTTGCTCATGCACCACCGGCGCATCCCACACCTGGGTCGTCCGGCCGCCATGCACGAGCGTCGCCCGCGCGGTCAGTGAGCCCTCGGTGGCCGTGCCGAGGAAGTTGCTTTTCACTTCCACCGTGGTGAACCCGGAAGCGCCCTCGGGCAGGTTCGCAACGCAACCGTAGCCGCAGAGCGTGTCTGCGAGGGCGATCACCGTTGCCGCATGCAGGAACCCGTTCGGTGCCCAGAGCTCCGGGCGTATCTCGAGTCTCGCTTCGGCCCAGCCTCGGCCAAAGCCTGTGGGCGTCACCCCGATTAGCCCGGGGAGCCTCCCCTCCTGGCGCTTCAGCCACCAATCTGGCTTCGAACGTTCGGCTTCTGGATCGAACAAGACGCCCTCCAAGCTGATTCAATCCGACAAGGCTAGCCTGAGTGAGTTGCATATGGCAACGCAGTATCTTTTGAACACCGAGGACGCCAAGAACAGAAGCGCCCTCGGATTCTCTGCGTCCCTGGCGCCTTCGCGCTTAATCCGAACCTTCGCGTCCTTCGCGTCAATTCGAGCGTGCCCGGCCAGGGGTGCCGGATCGTTTCGACCGTGACCAGGTGCGCGCTACACTTTTCTTCATGCAAAAGACGACAGTCGGCTC
>JBATAT010000434.1:0-3529 GCA_049662005.1 Tepidiformaceae bacterium | reverse complement strand
GTTGCCCGCCGCGGTCGGCACGACGGGCGAAGCTAACTCGCCGAGTTGGATGCCGCGGCCGTGGGTCGCTGCGTGCTCGATAGTGGCTTCCGGGGTGATGAGAACAGTCGACTGGTGGGCGGAGCATCCGGAGGTCGCAACACCGATAACCATGGCGCCGCCTGCCTCGCGGACCGCCGCCTCGAGGGTCGAAAGCTCGACCTGCCAGCCTTCCGGCCCGTTCTCGCCGCCGAAGACCACAAGTTCGGCATCCTGCGCGCGAAGCTCACGGAATTTCACGGCCGTCGCTTTGGCATTGAATTCACCGAGTGACGGCACGACCGAAACGCCGCGGACCAACTCGGCGGGGCTCAGTGCTTCCTGGAGAACGGCGGCTATCGGAAGCTCCGCGGTCTCCGTTGTGAGTCCGCGGTAGAGAGCAGGCCGCCGGGGCACGAGCTGGACGTCCATCGGGGTGAGGTCGCGAACAAGCAGCATTTCGGCGTCGCTGGGCGCGATCGCCACCGGCTCTCCTCGCGGATTGATCACGAGCGAGCGACCGGCGTAGACGATCGATCCGGCTTCGAACCCCCACTTGTCGGCGGCCGCAACCCAGACACCGTTTTCGAAGGCGCGGACCGGCATGAAATATTCGCACTGGGGGTTCGAAAGCTCCCAGGTCTGGCGCGCGGCCGAGACCCATGCTGTCAAATCGAGGATGACTTCGGCGCCGTTGACCTTCAGCGAGCGGGCGATCTCCGGCATCCGGCCATCTGCACAGATCAGGATGCCGACCTTCGCGAAGCCCATGTCCCAGACCGGGAAATCGTTGCCAGGCACGAACCAGTTGCTATCGAAGTGCCAGAGAAAGCTCTTGTCGAACTGGCCATGGCGCGACCCGTCGGGCGCGAAAACGACCGCGCTGTTGGTCAGTTTGCCGCGGTCCGATGGGACAGCCATCCCGGCCGCCAGCCAGTAACCGTATTGCTTCGCCTTAGCCGCAAAGAGTGCGCAAACCTCGTCGAAGGCGCGCACCCCGGAGCGCGCATACGGTTCGGCATCACGCAGGTAGTACGCCGGGTAGGAGCACTCGGGCAGGCCAACAAGCTGCGCACCGGCCGCGCCAGCTTCATCGAGTGCGCGCAAGAGGTTGCGAAGGTTCGCCTCGGCATCGTCGATGTCGTGAGCCTTCACCTGGCAGAGGGCTATGCGGAACGGCTCCATAGCGGTCATAGTACGGGACATTTCCAGGTCCCGGGTGATCGATGGCTGACAACGACACATCACGGTTCTACGACACCAACCGCGCCCGCTGGGATGAGTCGGTCGCCATCCACGTTGCCTCCGAGGGCTACGACATGGCGGGGTTCCTGCGCGGGGAGAAGTCGCTCTACGACGTCGAGCTGGCGGAGGTCGGCGATGTCGCCGGGAAGTCGCTCCTTCACCTGCAGTGCCATTTCGGCATGGATACGCTGAACTGGGCGCGCCTGGGAGCGACAGTGACTGGCCTCGATTTCTCGGAACCGGCAATCGAACAGGCGCGGGCGCTTGCGGCTCAAATCGGCATCAACGATGCGACCTTCGTGCAATCGAATCTCTATGACGCGCGTGAGGCGATTGAGGGCCAGTTCGACGTGGTGTACACCGGCATCGGCGCGCTCGGCTGGCTTCACGATATCCGCGAGTGGGCTCGGATCGTGGCCCATTTCGTGCGACCGGGTGGGTTGTTCTATATCTACGAAGGGCACCCGGTGCTCTGGGCGCTCGACTTCGAGAGGGATGGAGACCACCAGCTCGTGCTCAGCGAACCATATTTCGAAACGGCCAAACCGAGCGAATACGACGGCGAGTTCACCTACACCGACGGCCCGTCCCTGCGGAACACGAAAACGTTCGAGTGGAACCATGGCCTTGGGGAGATAGTCACCGCGCTCATCGACGCGGGCCTGCGCATCGAGTTCCTCCACGAGCACCGCGAGATGGCGTGGCAGGGCCTTCCCTGGATGATCCCCAGCGAAGGGCCCCCTGCGGCCCCCCGCCACCAGCGGCGGACGGCGTGGCGACTTCCCGATGACCAGGCAGATAGGTGCCCGCTGATGTACTCAATCCGCGCAACCAAACCGCTCTAACGGCGACTTGCGCAACCTCACTCGCGATCCTGCACAATGGAGGTTCGCAATGTTACGCGAGTGAGCGGATGGAGACTGAACAGACAGCATGCGAATAGCCCAGGTTTCTGCCCACACCAGTCCGTTGGCCCCACTCGGCGGCCGGGAGACCGGTGGCATGAACGTCTACGTCCTCGAACTCTCGCGCGAGCTGGCGCGCCTTGGCTACGAAGTCGATATCTTCACTCGCCTCGACGGTGAACTCCCCCGCGTCGAACAGATCGCGCCGAACCTCCGCCTCGTGCGGATCGAGGCCGGCCCCGCCGAGCCGGTCGAAAAGGAAGAGATCGTCCGCTTCCTGCCCGAATTCCACCGGAATATGCGCCAGTTCGCGGAGGAGCAGCCCGGCGGCTACGACATCATTCACTCGCACTACTGGCAGAGCGGCTGGGCCGGCACGCTGCTCGCGCGCGAACTGGACCGGCCCCATGTGGTGATGTTCCACACCCTCGGCGAAGTGAAGAACCGGGCACGCTTCGGCGAAGAGGAGCCGCGGCTCCGGATCCGCCACGAGCGCACAATCGCCCGGCGCGCCACCGCCATCGTTACGGCCAGCAGCCACGAGCGGCAGCTGCTCGAACGCTACTACGGAGCCGATCCGGAGCGGATGTATACGGTTCCCTGCGGAGTCGACCTCGAACTCTTCCAGCCACGCGATCGCGCGGTCGCGCGCCAGCGGCTCAACCTCGACCAGGAAGCGCCGGTCCTCCTCTGGGTGGGCCGCCTGGAAAAGCTCAAGGGCGTCGAAATCCTGGTCGAGGCGGCTGCGGAACTCGATCGCAGGGACTTCACGCTCCTCATCGTCGGCGGCGACGAGCGGGCACAGACGATGCGCCGCGAACTCGATGCCCAGGCGGCGGCGGCCGGCATCAGCGCCAACATCCGCTTCGAAGGCGCAGTCCCACACGATGCCCTGCCGTGGTACTACTCGGCCGCAGACGTCTGTGTCGTGCCGAGCTACTACGAGAGTTTCGGGCTGGTCGCGGTGGAAGCGATGGCCTGTGGCACTCCGGTGGTGGCATCGCGGGTGGGGGGACTCGTTTCGACCGTCATCGACGGGGTGACGGGCTACCTCATCCCGTGGCGCTGCCCCGGGCCGTTCGCGGAAAAACTCGAAGTGCTGCTCGAAAACCCCGAACTTCGCGCCAACTTCAGCCGCGCCGCTCAGCGATCGGTGGAGCGCTTCCGCTGGAGCACCGTTGGCCTCCATATCGCCGATGTCTACGACGCCGCGCGCGAGCGTCACACGCGCGGGCGAGAGACCCCGGACGGCTCGGGCGGGTTCGGCAAAGAAGCGTGGGAAGCTGCGATCCTCGCGCGGTAATCGCAATTCGCCTGTCGTATGATGCTGACCATGAGTAATTCGACATCGTTTCGCAGCA
>JBATAT010000433.1:0-4666 GCA_049662005.1 Tepidiformaceae bacterium | reverse complement strand
GCCTTTGTCCTGTGGCGCCTTCTGCCAGAGGTCGATTTCGCGAAGCCCGGCGAGCACAACCGGCTCCATCCCGTGGTGCTTCGCGATTGCCTTCCCGGTGTCGTGCGCTCGCTTCATGTCGCTCGAGTAGACACGCCCAATGCGCGCGCTCGCGAGACGCTCGCCGACGGCCTCCGCCTGTCGCTGGCCAAGTTCCGAAAGCGGCGCATCGTAGGCCTGGCCGAGGGGGATGTTCTCGAAGAACTTCTGTTCGCCGTGGCGAACCAGCAGTACTTCGCACATGCCCTCGAACGAGTCGATGAACGGATTCTCAAGGTCGATCGAACGGACTCGACGCGGGGTGGTCATTCGACGCCACATCCGGGCATCGCCAGCGCCGCGAGGTTCGGTTCGATGCTGGCTACATAGCGACCAGCGGCGTTGAACGCCTTCAGCCCGGCCATGAACGACTGGATGTCGGCCTCGGTCATCTCGACGATGATTCGGTACATAAACGCTCCTACGCCCTGTTCGAGCCGCTTGCACGCTTTCTCGCCCCGGTCGGTCAGCAGATTGCGGACGAGCCGCCGGTCGCTTTCGTCGTCTTCCCGGCGAATCAGATCCAGTCTCACCAGCCGGTCGACGATCCCGGAAATCGTCGGTGGGGTGACGGCGAGGCGCTGCGCAAGCTCCCCTGCGGTCACGCCCGGGCCTTCGCGAACAAGGAAGAGGACCCGCAACTGTGCCGTCGTCAGGCCCATTTCGCCCCACGCCCGGAAGCGCAGCGGATCGAACATGTTCATGGCTTCGCCAAACGACCGCATCGTCGTTTGGATAGTGCTCTCGGTCGCTGGTGGGGAGGACGGCATCGTTAGCCCCGGAGGAAGTATTCGTGTCTTTCGCAGCGTAACAGGCCGGGCAGCGCAGCGACAGGCATTCACTCGCATGGGACAATCGACTCATGACGCTCGACCTCGACCCCGGCACTGCCGCGCTCGGCAATCCACGCCTTATCGACGCGATCGTCCGGGAAATGGACGGCGGGGCCATACCCTTCGAGCGCTTCATGGAGCTTGCCCTCTACCACCCTGAATACGGCTACTACCGAAAGCCGGGGCGGATTGGCCGCCAGGGCGACTTCCTCACCAGTCCCACGATTCACCCAATGTTTGGCTGGGCGGTGGCAGGCTGGTGCCGGGCCGCCTGGCAGCAGCTTGGCGAACCGGAGGATTTCACGATCCTGGAACCCGGCGCCGGCGAGGGAGCCCTCGCGACATCCATCCTCGATTGGGCCCAAGGCCGCGATCCGGCGTTCCGCGGCGCCATCCGCTACCTGGCCTTCGAACCGAACAACCCCGGCACCGATAACCGCATCGAATGGTGTTCGCAGCTCCCCGCCTCAATCGCGAACGGCGTGGTTGTCTCGAATGAGCTGTTCGATGCCTTCCCTGTTCGCCTGTTCGAAGTGGGTGGCCGCGGGCCAGTCGAACTCTACGTCCGTTGGGACGGTGAGCGTTTCGTCGAGACTCCCGGCAGCGTTGCCAACATCGATGATGCACCCTTGTCGGGCCGCTTCGAAGTGAACGCCCACGCCTATCCGGCCATGCGAGCACTCTGCTCGCTGGTCGAACGCGGCGCTGTCCTCGTTTTCGATTACGGCTACCCGCAGGAAGAACTCTGGGCCCCCTGGCGCACGAACGGCACACTGCTTTGCTTCTACCGCCACACCGCCCACGAAGACCCGTACATCCACGTCGGTGACCAGGACATCACCACCCACGTGAACTTCTCCGATCTCGTTGCGGCCGCCGAGGACGAGGGGTTCGCCACATCCGGTCCGGTCGCCCAGTCTGAGTTCCTCTATGCACTCGGCCTCGGCCAGCTGGTCGAATCTGCCCGGAACGATATGGGTGAATACTTCATCCGCCGCCGCGCGCTCGAACAGCTCACCGACGGCGCCGGCCTTGGCCGCGTCCGCGTCATGGCCGCTTCTCGCGGCTTCGATGCCAACCTCCCAGGATTTGAGGCACTCCCATGACCGAACCAAATGCCGCGCTGGTCGCTCGCGACGAGCCGATTTCCGTGGGCGAAATCGCCCCCGTGTTCGTCCTCCCCGCAATCACGACGGACGGCGAACAGTTCGATGCCAGCCTCGCCGAGTACGTCGCCCGCGGGCGAACCATGCTCGTCTTTTACCAGGATGACGGCATGCCCATCTGCACGAGTGAGCTGAAGGCGTTCACCCAGGAGTTCGCGACGCTCGATCGGGCCGGCATCCAACTGCTCGGCATGAACACCAACGGGCTCGGTTCGCACAAGAAGTTCCAGGAGCGCGACCGCTTCCCGTTCGCCCTCGTGAGCGACTTTCACGGCGAAGCGATCAAGGCCTACGGCATGTGGGACCCGGACGAAGGCAAATCGCGGCGCGGCGTTGTCGTCGTCGAACCCGACGGTCGTGTTGGCTATGTCCTTCCCCACTTCAACCCCGGCGCCGTAACCACCTTCGCCGAAATCTTCGAAGCCCTGGGCCTGGTCTGACTGGCGGTACAACACCCCGCCACACCTGCTACCGTTTCTCCATGGCCGCTTATTCTGACCTCGTCGTCGAGCACTTTCAGAATCCCCGGAACTCTGGCGAGATGCCCGATCCGGATGGCGAAGCCACGAAGTCCAACCCCGTTTGTGGCGACCGGATGCGGGTCATGATCCGAGTCGAAGATGACCACATCGCGGAGGTTCGCTGGCAGACGCGGGGCTGCCCCCCGGCCATCGCGACCAGCTCACTCGCCAGCGAAATGGTCGTCGGCTGGGATCTCGAACGCGTCGAAGCGCTCACCCGCGAAGCCGTCGCCGAGGCGATCGGCGGATTGCCCCCGGACAAGGTCCACTGCAGCGTCCTCGCTGCCGATGCGCTCCGCGGCGCGATCGATGACTACCGGAGCCGCAAGAAGGGCTAACTCGCCCCCACCGTCACGCATTCGCGTAGCCCTCGAACTCACAGTCCCCGGAATACCCCGGCACCGTCACCCGGCGTCAACCGGCTGTACCCGCACGCCGGCCGAACCCTCATACAGGGACCTCGAGGAAGAGGCCGCCGATGGGGGATGGGATGCACGTCGACCGAAAACACCAGCGAGCAATGGTTCCACTCGCACTCGCGATCGCAGGCGCGCTGTTCGCAGCGTTCGCCATGACTTTCGGCGCTGGCAAAGGCGCCGCAGCGCTCTCGAACTGTTCCGTCACACACGATGCGAACGATAGTGAAGAGCTGGCGTTTCTCGGCCTGATCAACAACTACCGCGCCCAGAACGGCCTCGGTGCGCTCACGCTCTCCACGAACCTCAATCGCGGCTCGGCCTGGATGACCGAGGACCTCGCGACCAACAACTACTTCGCTCATACGGATTCGCTCGGCCGTTCGCCGTATGCCCGCGCGATCGACTGCGGATATCCATCCGGCGCTGGCGAAAACCTGGCTGCTGGCGGGGCCTGGAGTTCCGCTTCGGCCGCGTTCCAGGCCTGGCAGAACTCTCCCGGACACAATGCCAACATGCTGGGCGTGTATTACCAGCAGATCGGCATCGCCCGCTTCTACAAGGCGGGCTCAACCTACGGCTGGTACTGGGCCACCACCTTCGGGACTATGAACGACGGCACCGGCGGTGGCGGCGGTGCGGGGCCAACCAATACCCCTACCCAGCCACCAACCTCCACTCCAACGAAAACCCCCACGAAGACGCCGACCCAGCCGGCCGCGACCTCCACCCCGACGAGGACACCGACCCAGCCGATCGCCACAAATACACCTACGACGTTCCCGCCAACCAGCACCCCGACGACCCACCAGGGAGGCAGCCAACCAACCGCCACGCCGTTCGTACCAACCAGCACTCCGACTTCCGCCCCCGCGACCAGCACTCCCACCTCTACCTCCGGTGGCTCCTCGCACCCAACCCCGCCGATGCCGCCGAGCCCGCCCGCTTCGACGCCAAAGGCAAACGCGACGAACACGCCGGTGCCATCCGCGACGAATTCGCCGACACCGAAGGCGGCAAACACCCCAACCGCGACCGCGACGCCGACATCTCCTGCGGGTTCGCTTCCACTTTCTCCCGGCGCCAACTTCGTCGCCTGGCCGGGTGGGAGCGTGACGCCAGCCGAGGCGTTCGCTGGCAACACCACCGTCGCCGTGGTCTACGAATGGGACCCCACCAGGGGAGAGTGGAATCGCTACTTCCCTGGTCTCCCGGCCTACGTGAACAACTTGAAATCGATGAAACAGGGCGGCGCCTACTGGATCATCGCCAAAACAAAGAGTTCGCTGACCTTCCAGAAGTAGCGTCGGAACCGTTCCCACGAAGAGGCCCCTCGCCCGAGGGGCCTCTCGCTTGCGCAGAGCTATGTCCCGGACACCATCATCTCGTTGATGCGGATCGTGGGCGCTGCTGAACTCCCAAACCATGCGAGGTCGTCTCCCACCGCGTCGACGCCCGCGAGCATCGCGTCCATCTGCCCGGAGATGGTCACTTCCGCCACCGGGAACGCTACCTTGCCGTTCTCTATCCAGAATCCCCCGGCGCCCCGAGAGTAGTCACCGGTCGTGGGGTTGAACCCGTTACCCATGAGCGTCGTGAGGTAGAGGCCCTCGCTCACCCCGGCGATAACCGCATCGGGGTTCGTTTCACCC
>JBATAT010000432.1:0-2450 GCA_049662005.1 Tepidiformaceae bacterium | reverse complement strand
CCGTGTTCGTCGTCGCCGTTGAGGTGCATATGCCCGCCCATGGCCGAGGCGACGATATCGGAGGATGCCCAGGTCGCCAGCGGGCCGGTCTGGCCGAAGTTCGTGATGCTGACAAGGATAGCGGCGGAGTTGGCCGCGGAAACGCTCGCGTAATCCAGGCCGAGGGACGCGGCTTCGCCGGGGGCGTTGGTTTCGATAACGATGTCCGCCTGGCGGATGAGATCGGCGAGCATTTCACGGCCGGCCGCGAGTTTGAGTTGCAGGGTGACCGACCGCTTGCCGGCGTTCATCGCCCACCAGTAGAGGCTGGTATTCGGGCCTTGTTCGCCCTTGAAGAAGGGACCGTTCTGGCGGGTCGGGTCGCCCTCGCGGGGCGGTTCGACCTTGATGACGTCGGCGCCGAGTTCGCCGAGGAGGCGAGCGCAAAGCTGGCCCTTTTCGTCGGCGAAATCGAGCACCCGGTATCCGCTGAGTGGCCCATCCTCGTGCGGAAGCGGGACTGCTGGACTTTCAGGATTCATAGGTGAGTTGTACTTGTTCGCAGGGTGCCGTTCAAACGGCACGCCCGACGAGTTCGGCGATGCTGGCGTCATCATCATCGAGATCGCCATCGAGGGCCTCCTCGATCCGCCTGCGCGCGGTATCGAGGCCCCAGCGTTTTTCGGCCGAGATCAGCACAACGTTCCGTGGCGGGGCGCCCGCGCCGAGGAGAGTGGCACGGGCTTCATCGAAGTCAGCGACCCGCTCGCCGTCTTCGTTCGTGAGCAAATCGACCTTGTTCAGGGCGAGCAATGTTGGTTTTTCGCCCACACCGAGTTCCCGGAGCGTCGAATCGACCGTCTCGGTGTGTTCGAACGCGTTCTTGTGGGAGATGTCGATGACGTGGAGGAGCAGGTCGGCTTCTTCGAGTTCTTCGAGCGTGGCGCGGAAGGCAGCGACCAACTGCGTCGGGAGCTTCTGGATGAACCCCACGGTATCGGTGAGGAGCACGACTTCGCCGGAATTGAGTCCGAGACGGCGGGTGACCGGGTCGAGCGTGGCAAAAAGCTTGTCTTCCGCGAGTACGTCCGCGCCGGAGAGCGCGCGCATGAGTGTGGATTTGCCCGCGTTCGTGTAGCCGACGAGTGCGACGACGGGAATATTATTGCGGGCACGGCGACGGCGGTAGAGTTCGCGCTGGGTGCTGACTTCTTTGAGGTCGCGCCGCAGCCTCGCGATTCGACTGTTGATCAGGCGACGGTCGGTTTCAATCTGCGTTTCGCCGGGTCCACGTGTGCCGATGGCGCCTTCCATGCGTTCGAGGTGGGACCATTGCCCGGCAAGCCGCGGTAGCAGGTACTGCATCTGGGCAAGTTCGACCTGGAGGCGGCCCTCACGTGTCTGGGCGCGCGTGGCGAAGATGTCGAGGATGAGAGCGGTGCGGTCGATGACCTTAACGCCGAGCGATTTCTCGAGGTTGCGTTGCTGCGACGGCGAGAGCTCGTCATCGAAGATGACGACGTTGGCATCGAGCTCTTTGCGCGCTTCGACGATCTCTTCGGCCTTGCCAGAACCGATGTAGGTGGCGACGTTCGGGTGTTCGAGCTTCTGTGTGGTTGAACCGACAACGTCGGCGCCGGCGGTCTTCGCCAGTTCCGCAAGCTCTGCGAGCGACTCCGCAGCAGGGAGCAGCGCCTTCGGCAGGTCAGCAGCGACGAGGTACGCCTTATCGGCGATTGGGGCGGTGGAATGGAGTTTCGGCAAAGTTGAGTCAGCCTTCCTCAGCCTGGAGGGCGCGGTGAATTCGTTCTTCACAAGGAAAATTGTAGCAGACGGTGCGGGCCAATCCGGGCGGCACGTAGCGTCCATTATGACCCCAGAGCAACGCGGCGGATCTCACGGCGCGAACAGGGCCAAGAGCGTTCCGAGGACACCTTCGGCATCCTTCGCCGCAAGTTTGCCAAGGCGCCTCGCGAGCCGCGTTCTGTCCAACGTTCGCAGCTGATCGAGGGCTACGAATCCTGCCGTTCCGGCGAAGTCACAGGCTACCCGCGTCGGGTAGTCTTTCGATTTTGTCGTCATTGGAGCAACAATGACGGTCCGCAGGTGGCGGTTCATTTCATCTGGCGAGATGACGACACACGGGCGCGACTTGCGAATCTCACTGCCCACCGCCGGATCGAGGTTGCACAGGTAGACTTCAAAACGGGCTACTGCCACTGCCACTCGGACTCATCGAAGTCGTTTTTGAGCGACTCATCGATCAAGGCGACATCGTCGCCGGCCGCGCTCATGCGGGCCATGGCCGCATCCCAGCCGGCCCGGGGATGGGATGCACGGCGAAGCACCAGGGCCGACCCCTCGATCGACATCTCGATGCCCTGGGCCAGCCCAAGTTCTTCAACCAGCGGCTTTGGGATTCGAATCCCCTGCGAATTGCCAATTCGAACTAGATCAACGTGCATTCGAGA
>JBATAT010000431.1:0-1745 GCA_049662005.1 Tepidiformaceae bacterium | reverse complement strand
CAACGGCTTCGCCGGACCAGGAAGACTTCCGCGGCCTGCGATTTCTCCGGGACAACTACGGTGACCGCTTCGTACGTGGTGTGGTGCTCTACACCGGGGAACATTCTCTCCCATTCGGCGATCGGCTCTGGGCGATGCCGGTGGACGCGTTGTGGCGCTGGGGTGCTGTGCCGATTCCTCCAGCCGATGTCTGAAAATTCACCACACAACGGACGAAAATCCACCACTAGGTGGCGGAAATTCCACCACCGGAGAGGGATTAACCGCGCCACGCCCGCTCGATCGTTCCACCGCCCAACACTTCCTCCCCGTGGTAGAACGCCACGGCCTGGCCCGGTGTTAGCGCGCGCTGCCGCCGATCGAAGCGGATGACCGCGCGCTCGCCCTCTACTTCGACCAGCCGAGCGGCAGCCGGCTCCGCCTTGTAGCGGGCCTTCGCCTGCATCTCGAATCCGCGGTCGGGGGCTGCTCCCGAGGTCCAGCTAACTTCCAGCACTTCGGCCGCATCCGCGAAGAGGTCCTCTTCGGGGCCGATCGTCACGATGTTGAGCGAAGGATCGATGCCGGTCACATAGCGCGGCTCACCGGTCGCGATGCCAAGGCCCTTTCGCTGGCCGAGGGTGTAGGCGGCCACACCGCGGTGCTCGCCCAGCACTTCGCCCGCCTCATCCCGCATCTCGCCCGGTTCCATCGCTACCCGCTCCTCCACAAATGCCCGGTAGTCGTTCCCGGGGACGAAGCAGATCTCGACGCTATCCGGCTTGGCCGCGACATCGAGCCCGAGCCTTCGTGCGTGCGTCCGCACCTCGTCCTTGGTCAGGGCCCCAATCGGTAGCAACAGCTTCGCGAGCTGTTCCTGGCCGAGCATGTAGAGCACGTACGACTGGTCTTTCGAGAGGTCGACGCCGCGAAAGAGGCGATGCCGCCGAACCTCCGATTGCCGGTTTCCGATTGACGCCGAGCCATCACCCTCGCGAGCAGCATCGAGAGCAAGACCCGCCTCGCCGTGGTCGACCCGCGCATAGTGCCCGGTCGCCACGTAGTCGGCTTCGAAGGTGGGCAGGCGATCGATGAGCGCCCGGTACTTAATATGCTCGTTGCATCGCACGCAGGGGTTCGGGGTGCGACCGGCTGCGTATTCGGCAACGAAGCGGTCGACCACCTTCTCCTTGAATTCGTCTTCGAAGTTCATGATGTAGTGGCGAATACCGAGCTGCCCGGCAACCCGGCGCGCATCGTCGATGTCCTCGACGCTGCAGCACTGCTGGTGGCCGCTGAACTCCTCCGGGCGCTCTTCCGTCCAGAGGCGCATCGTCACGCCGATGACTTCGTAGCCCTGCTCGTGCAAGAGGGCCGCCGCAACGGAACTATCGACGCCGCCGGACATGCCGACGACGACGCGGGGGCGAGGATCTGTCTGTGTTACCATTCTGTCCGTCTCGTAGGTTCGCGGGGCAAAGGAGAGCGCGTCTGGAATCCGAGTCACTCGCCCAGCGGGCCGTCGATGTCCTTTCCGACCACAAAGCGCTAGATATTGCGCTGGTTGATATTTCGAAAGTGGCGTCGTTCACCGACTTCTTCGTGATAGCCACCGCGCAGTCGCCTCTCCAGTTTAGTGCCCTGCGCGACTACCTGGAAAAGGAGTTCCTGCCAGAGGGTATCAAACTTCGCCATCGCGAAGGGAGCGGCGACAACGGCTGGATGCTCCTCGACTTCGGGGACATCATCGTCCATATCTTTTCGCC
>JBATAT010000430.1:0-1948 GCA_049662005.1 Tepidiformaceae bacterium | reverse complement strand
CCGCCCTGGACCAGTCTGCCATGCTCGGCGGGCTCCGCTTTCACTACCGCGAATGGCCAAACCCGGGCGCCCAGGCCCTTGTCCTCCTGCATGGGTTCACCGGTCATGCACGTTCGTGGGACTCGTTCGCGGAGGCGATGCAGAGCAAGTACCACGTCTACGCACTCGACCAGCGCGGCCACGGCGACTCGGCCTGGACCGACGACTATTCGGCCGATGCCATGGTCGAAGACGTCCAGAAGTGGGTGCGCGCATTGGGCCTGAAGCAGTTCGTACTGCTTGGGCTATCCATGGGCGGACGAAATTCCTACCAGTTCGCCTCGATGCACCCCGAGGAGGTCGAGCGGCTCGTCATCGTCGATATTGGTCCTGCGATTGCTACCGCCGGCTCGACGCGCATCTCCAGCGGCGTGCAGGCGAACGACGTGTTCGAGACCCCGGAAGCCGCGGTGGCCGCGGGGCGTGCCGGCAACGCGCGGGCCGATGAAGCGGAGCTGCAGAACCGGACGCGGAACAACCTCATGCTGCTGGACGATGGGACGTGGACCTTCCGCTACGACAAGGCGCTTCGCACAAACCGCTTGCCGCGCCCCGCGACGAACGATGGTTGGGCGATGCTGTCGAAGATAAAGGCGCCAACCCTCCTTATCCGTGGCGAACTGAGCGATGTGCTCGATGCCGAGGTGGCCGAGCGGATGCTGAAAGAGATCCCGGACTGCAAGTTCGCGCTCGTTCCGGGATCAGGCCATTCGATCCCACTCGAAAGCCCGAAGGGCTTCCTCGAAGCGGTGCAGACGTTCTTATGACGCGCGGAGCCTCCCTCGTTCGGCGGATGCCGCGGTAGGCGGCTTTCGGGCACAATCGCACGATGATCGTCGCGGACCTTGCTTCGGTTTCTCGCGTCCATGGGGGTCGGACCATCTTTCGTGGGCTTTCGTGGGCATTGCAGGACGGCGAGAAGATCGGCCTGGTTGGCCCCAGTGGATGGGGCAAGTCGACGCTCATCAAACTCCTCTCCGGCGAGGATGCTCCCGATGAGGGCGTCGTCACCCTGAGGCGTGGGGCACGCGTGGCCTACCTCCCACAGGAGTTCGCCGGCATGGCCGGGCGTTCCGCATTCGACGAACTGCTGGCATCGAGTGGCGACCTGGCCGCGCTGGAAGCGAAGCTGACCGCCGCTGAGCAGCGGATGGCCGACCCGGCCACCCTCGACGACGCGAGCCTTTTCGACCGGGTGATGCAAGAACACGCGGACCTGCTCGAAGCGTACGAGAACGCCGGAGGCGGGGCGGTTCGCAACCGGGCGGAAGCCCTCCTGCGTTCGCTCGGCTTCGATGAGGACGCCTGGAATCGTCCCATGGAGTTGCTTTCGGGCGGGCAACGGAAACTGATCGGCATCGCCCGCTGCCTTCTCGCCGAACCCGACCTCCTTCTCCTCGACGAACCGGATAACCACCTCGACCTCGAACGGAAGGCGATGCTCGAGCGCGTGATTCGCCAGTTCGCCGGTTGCGTCGTGGTGATTTCACACGACCGGTACCTGCTCGATGAGGTGGCGAACGTCATCGTCGAACTGGATTACTCGCGCGAAACGGGCATCGTCCTTCGGCGCTGGGAGGGCAACTACACGAGCTACGTGAGCCAGAAGGAGCTTGCGTTGCTTCGCCAGCAGCAGGATTTCGTCGCCCAACAAAAGGAAATTGCCCGGCTGGAGACGGCAATTGCCCGCTTCAAGCTGTGGGCTTCGATCGTGATCGATGAACGCCACATCAAGCAGGCGCGCAACAAGCAGCGCCAGATCGATTCGATGGACAAAGTCGAACGGCCGGTGCTCGAACGGCGCAAGATGCGGCTCGCCTTTCGCCCGGGCGGACGGGGCGGGACGAAAACGGTCGAACTGCGCCGACTGGCCAAGGCGTTCGGCGAGAAGGTCATCCTGGCGGGGGCG
>JBATAT010000429.1:0-5027 GCA_049662005.1 Tepidiformaceae bacterium | reverse complement strand
CGCCGCGATGTCGCGCGCCTCATCCGCAAATACCGCCCCCATGTGCTGCTCACCTTCGACCCGACGAACCGCTTCTTCTCCGACAACTACGTGAACCACCCGGACCACCGGGTTGCCGGTGATGTTGCGCTCGATGCGACCTTCCCGACAGCGCGCGACCGCCTCACCTTCCCGGAACTCCTGATGGACGGCTACGAACCATGGAAGGTCCGCCAGGTTTGGCTCTCGGGCTCCGAAAAGACGAACGTCTGGGTCGATATCTCCGAGACGATCGAACTGAAGAAGCAAGCGCTCCTCAAGCACCCATCCCAGCTTGGCGAAGACGTGCTGGCGTTCGCCGACGAGATGGCGAAGGCCGCCGGCGCAGCACAGGGGCTGCCGTTCGCCGAATCCTTTCGGCGCTTCATCCTCGAAGAAGACCCGATGCACGAGTAGGCAACGGAGAATCGGCGCTGCTCCTTACGCTGCGCCAGCCATCCTTGCGCCGGTCAGTTTCACTTCGCCCTGGTTCCGCAGGAGGTTCTTCACGCTCCGGGCGAGGTCGTCGGTCACCTCGGCGCGCGGGAGGTCGAACTCTGAGTCGGCGCCATCCGCATCCCGGACGACCAGCCGGACCTCGTCCTTGCCCGGGCTGTTCGTGAGCATCCCGGCGACGGCGCGCAGGAGTGCCTGGTCCGCGAGGACATCATCAGTCTCGTGGATGGTGACAGTCAGGCGGGCAGTATCGCCGTTCACCGGGGAGGTCACGCCCGGGCGCGAGGCTTCCGTCGTCGCGCCACTCGGGACGGTTCCCGGGCGCTGGCCGTTTGCGTAGCCGTTCCCGTTCGGGCGATATCCATTCGCTGGTTGGTGGCCGTTCCCGTTGATGGCGGTGGCGGCGGCTTCTCCCGGCGCCTGGTCCATCCGCGGCGCGCGCCGTTTCGGCGTTTCCACCTGCCACTGCTCCGCGACGAAACCAACGACGGAACCTTCGGCAGCATCGTAGGGGGCAGCCTTGCGGACGTTCAGGCCAACCCGGTCGCCCCGGTCGCGCACTTCGATCGAGCACACGAGCACGCGTCCTTCGGCCCAGATCTCCTCGCCAGTCAGTTCGATCGTGTCGTTCCAGACCGTCAGTTCGACCGTCCCGGAAAGGTCTTCGAGGTCGACCACGTAGAACTTCCGGCCGTCACGCGTCGAACGCGTCTGTACCCGGTTCACCAGCCCGCCGACCGTCACGACCTGGCCCTTCAGTTCCATCGTCAGGTCGCTGACCGAGTTCGTCACGAAGCGCATGACGTCCTGGGCGACCGCCTTGAACGGATGCTCCGAGACGTACACCCCGAGGAGTTCCTTCTCCCAGGCGAGCATGTCTTCCTTGCGCGCCGGCGCCGGTTCCAGTTCGAGCGCCGGCAACGGTGTATCGACCTGGCTGCCAAACAGGTCGAACATCGTGGATTGACCGCTCTCGCGCAGCTCTCGCTCCCGCTTTGCCAGGCCGGCGAGCCGCTCGGCATTCATGACCAGCGTGCCGCGGTCGTAGCCCATGAGATCGAATGCACCGCAGCGGGCAAGGTGCTCGATCGCTCGCGAATTCGTGCCGCTCAGGTCCGCCCGCTTGCAGAAATCCTCGATGTCCCGGTAGGGCCCGTCCTTCTCACGTGCCGAAACGATGCCTTCGACAGCGGACGAGCCAACGTTCTTCACCACTCCCATGCCGAAGCGAATGGCCAGCGAGCCGTCCTCGCGCTTTTCGACGCTGAAGTTGTCCATGCTCGCGTTGACATCGGGTGGCAGCACTTCGATGCCGAGCTTCGAACACTCAGCCACGGCAGCAGCGATACGCGCATGCGTATCCGGTGCGCTCTTCGACATCTGCAGGAGTGCCGTCATGTATTGCACGGGGTAGTTCGCCTTGAGCCAGGCCGTCTGGTAGGCGATGTGCCCGTAGCACCAGCTGTGCGCCTTGTTGAAGGCGTACCCGGCGAACGGCTCAATCAGGTCGAAGACGGCAGTTGCATCCTCGTCGGTGTAGCCGTTCGCGACCGCACCGGCGACAAAGCGCCCGCGCTCCTCGACCATGATTTCGGCCTTCTTCTTGCCCATTGCCTTGCGCATGATGTCGGCCTGGCCGAGCGAGTATCCGGCGAATTGGCGCGCGATGAGCAGCACCTGGTCCTGGTAGACGATTACGCCGTAAGTCTCGTCCAGGATTGAAGCGAGGGCCGGGTGCGGGTAGGTGATCGCGATCTTGCCGTGCTTGCCATCGATGTAGCGCGGGATGTGCTGCATCGGCCCTGGCCGGTAGAGCGCCACCAGCGCGCACAGGTCCGAGATGTTCGTCGGCTGCAAGTCCTGCACGTAGCGCCGCATCCCCGCCGATTCAAGCTGGAAGACGCCGAAGGTTTCGCCCCGGCCCAGCATCTCCATCGTCTTCTCGTCGCCATCCGCGATGTGCACGATGTCGATCGCTTCGCCGATGGTTTCCTTCAGCAGATCCACCGCGCGCTGCAGAATGGTCAGGTTCGAAAGGCCCAGGAAGTCCATCTTCAAGAGGCCGATCTTCGCGACCTGTTCCATGGCGAACTGGGTGGTCGGGATGCTGTCTTCGTCGCCCTTGTTCGGGCGCTGCAGCGGGACATGGTCGATCAGCGGATCGCGCGAGATGACGACGCCCGCAGCATGCGTGCTGGCATGCCGCGAAACGCCCTCGAGCTTGCGGGCCGTATCGAGCAGGCGGCGCACTTTGGGGTCGCTTTCGTAGGCGTCCTTCATCTCCTGCGACTGTTCGAGGGAATCCCCGAGGGTGATGTGCAGAACATCGGGCACGAGCCGTGCGACGCGGTCGGTTTCGGCATACGAAATGCCCAGCGCACGGCCGACATCGCGGATTGCGGCCTTCGCGCCAAGCGTCCCGAACGTGATGATCTGCGCGACCCGATCCTTGCCGTACCGTTCGTAGGCGAACCGGATCATTTCGTCTCTGCGGTCATCGGCGAAGTCGAAGTCGACATCCGGCATCTCGCGCCGCTCGAGGTTCAGGAAGCGTTCGAACACCAACCCGTTGGCCACGGGGTCGATATCGGTCACCTTCAACACGTAAAGCACGAGTGAGGCCGCCGCCGAACCGCGCACGCCCATCTTGATCCCGGCCTTGCGAGCGAAGTCCGCGATCTCCTTCACCACCCACATGTAGTCCGTGAAGCCAGTCTGCTTGAGTACATCGAGTTCGTAGGTGAGGCGCTGTTGCAGCTCCGGCGTGACATCATCGAAGCGCTCGTGCAGACCGCGAAAACACACCTCGGCAAGGTAGTCCTCGCTCGTCCGGCCTGTCGGGATCGGGGGTTCCGGTAAGAGTTGCCGGTCGAAGTGCAGGTCAAGGTCACAGGCGTCGGCGACTTCCGCCGTGTTGCTTAAGAACTCCGGGTTGTCGGGGAACAGCTCTGCCATTTCGGCCTCGCTTTTCACCCAGTAGCCGTTGCCATCGATCTTGAAGCGGCCTGCCTGGTCGACCGTCGCGTTCGTCCCGATGCAGAGCAGCACGTCATGGGCTTCCGCTTCGTCGGGCATCGTGAAGTGGCTGTCGTTGGTCGCCACCACTTTGATCCCCATCTCCTTGCCGATTTCGGCGATGGTGGGGTTGAAGCGCGTGAATTTCTCGTCGTGGTGGTTCTGAACTTCGAGGTAGTAGTTCCCATCGAAGACTTCGCGGAAGTATTTGGCCACCGCCACTGCGCCTTCGCGGTCACCCTCCTGGATTCGGCGATGGAACTCCGACGAGGGACAACCGGAGAGCACGGTAATCCCTTCGCTGTGCATTTCCAGCAACTCGCGGTCGATCCGTGGCTTGTAGTAGTAGCCTTCGAGGTTGGCCTTGGTGGTGAGCGCGATCAGGTTCTTATAGCCGGCCATGTTCCGCGCCAGCATCACCAGGTGATAGGGCGAACTGTCGCCGCGCTCGCGCGAATGGCGGCTCCTGGGGGCGACATATGCCTCGAGGCCGATGATCGGCTTGATCCCCCGTTCACGTGCTTCGCGATAGAAATCGATGGCGCCATAGAGCGCGCCATGGTCCGTCATGGCGATGGATTCCTGCCCGAGCGCCTTCGCGCGGTCCATCAGTGGGGCCACTTTGGACATTCCGTCGAGCAGGGAAAACTCGGTATGAGTGTGTAGATGCGTGAACATATCCGGGTGGCCCAGTCTACATCGCCGGGGCGTCGCAGGCACGGATTCTTATGGCGAAATCCGGTATTCCCGCGTGCTACGATTTACCGCATGACAACGATCACCGTCTCGGTGGATGAAGAACTGTATGAACGAGTCAGAAGTCTCGCCGATGCATGCGACTCGGCACCCGAAGACCTCGTCCGAGTCTATCTGGAATACCTGGCTGCGGGAGGGCTGCCTATTCCGAACGAAGATGACCCGTCACTAGCCGATATCGCCGCACTTGTCGCCAAGAGCAGCGCATGGGCATGGCTTGCTGATGAGCCTGACCTGTACACGCTCGAGGACGGCGAGCCCTACATCCGCGCGAAATGACAGCAGTCGGGGACGTCGTTCTCATTGCTTTCCCGTTCACCGATCTTTCCGCGGCCAAAGTACGCCCAGCGCTTGTGGTCGGTCACGCCGGAGCCGCTGACGTGATAGTCATCTTCATCACATCAAATCTCGCAAACGCTGGGCGGACGGACGTAGTTCTCGATTCCGCGAACGCCGAGTTTGTCCAGTCAGGCCTTCGCGTATCTTCGCGTATCACGGTCGCACGGCTGGCGACACTCGAAGAAGGACTGATTAGGCGCACAATTGGGTCCGCCGGAGCAGAAACGCTGCGCGGAGTACGGGACGCTCTCCGCCTCGTCCTTCACCTGTAACCTCTGCCCCGCGGACTTCCGCCGAAATCCGGTATCCCCTCATGCTACGATTTACCGCATGACAACGACCGCCGAGCGGCTTTACACCGTCGAAGAGTTCGAACGCCTGCCCGAACCCCGGGAAGGCGGCAAGGTCGAGCTTGTCGATGGGAGGCTCGTCATGATGTCGCC
>JBATAT010000428.1:0-2967 GCA_049662005.1 Tepidiformaceae bacterium | reverse complement strand
GCTCCCACCAGTCCCGCCCCCTGTGCCGACAATGGCCTCACCGCCAGCGGCGCTGAGGATCGGCACTCACAAGACGACGATGACGACGATTGCGGCGACGACGGCAATGGCGACGAGCACTGCCGCGACCGCGAGGACTTCACCGCGAGCGGCGCCGAGGATGGGCACTCACAAGACGATGACGACGATTGCGATGACGATGATGGCGACGACGAGCACTGCCGCGATAACGACGATGACTGCGATGATCGCGACGACAAACAGAGCGAATCCGTGTCGCCAAAGACGCTCAACGCGCCGAGTGCGCTGGCCGCTGCGCCCGAGGCGCCGAAGCCACCTGTTGGCCTGACGGCAGCCGCAGGTGAGTCGTCTGTGACTCTTGGCTGGGAGCCCGTGGAGGGCGCTGGTTACTACAACGTCTACCGCAGCGATGTGTCTGGCGTCGGCCACGAGGGCATGGGCAGCAGCAAGGGTACCTCGTTCGTCGATGCGGATGTGTTGCCCGGCGTGACCTACTACTACATTGTGACCACGGTAGGCCTGGACAAGACGCAGTCACGCGATAGCAAGGAGGTGGCGGCCACGGTGGAAGCTCCGGCCCCGACCGTCACCCCTTCGCCGGCTGTTCCCGCGGATGACCCACCTGATGAAAAGGAAGACGAGCCGAAGGCTGCGGGGCCGGACGAGCCTGTGGGTTCGAAGGGCGACGACACGGCGGAGCCACCCGCGACAGAAGCACCGGATTAGTTCGGCGTGATCAAGTTCAGAAACCTGCGAGACAGTCGGGTAACTGTATAAGCAATTGGATAGTTGATTGGCGAGACGGAGCGTTGATTGGCAAGGGATCAGGTGAATGGGTATGGAAGGGGAAGGCTCCGCTAGGATGCCGGTGTCAAATCCACGCCCGTCCCGGAGGCCTTCCCTGCTGCACTCTACCAAGCTCACGATCCAGCCGTCTCAGTTCAGGGAGGAGTGCCAGGTGCAGAATCTGACGCTCCCCAGCCGCAACCAGAAGAAGCTCAGCAAGCTGCATCTCAAGGAGCTCTCCAGCGAAGCGAAGAAGCGGCTCAAGTGGTTCGACTGGCATCGAGACCATGGCCAGAACGTCAGTCTCACCTGCCGCCACTTCGGCATTGCGCGGGAGACGTTCTATCGCTGGAAACGGCGCTATAACCGCTTCGACCTGTCCAGTCTGGAAGACCGCTCCAGCCGGCCACGGAGAGTCCGCCAACGGACATGGACGACCGCCGAAGTCCTGGCCGTGCAACGCCTCCGAGAGACCTTCTCACGCTGGGGCAAAGCAAAACTCGCTGTCCTCCTCGCGCGCGAGGGGGTGATACTCTGCGCTTCCCGTGTGGGCCGGATTCTCAGCTATCTCAAAGGTCGCGGACTGCTCAAGGAGCCACTCAGACGCAGTCTCGCCCGCAGACGCCAGTGGAAACGCCAGTACGCCACCCGCAAGCCCAGGAGCTACGAGGCGATTGCCCCGGGAGACATCGTCCAGATCGACACGATGGATGTGCGTCCCGAGCCCGGCGTCGTCCTCAAACAGTTCACCACCGTCGATGTTGTCAGCCGCTGGTCCGTCCCGACCATTGCCTCGAATGCCACCGCCCTCCTCGCCAGCCGTGCCCTCGACGACCTCATCGCGCGTGCCCCGTTTCCCATCCGGGCAATTCAAATCGATGGTGGATCGGAGTTCATGGCCGAGTTCGAAGAGGCGTGCCGGCGCCTCGGCCTCTTGCTCTTCTTGTTGCCACCACGCAGCCCCAAGCTCAACGGCCGTGTCGAACGCGCCAACCGCACGCATCGCGAAGAGTTCTATGACTGCTCAACTTCCAGCCCCACCGTCGCCGGCTTCAAAGCCGACCTCCTCGCCTGGGAACACACCTACAACCACATCCGCCCTCACCAGGCCCTCGGCTACCTCACCCCAGCCGAGTTCCTGTCTACCTTCAACGCCACTCACCACCAGGAGGATCTGTCACGGACGTCTTGAACCAGTACATCCGCATGCACCGTCGATCTGCGCCTGGTAGACTGCTTGCAGCGCGCTGCTACCGCCGAACGCGCTGGTAAGTGCATAGGCGTTGAGCACGCCATCGCCGCTGTTTTTGACCTTAAAGCAGTCGAGCGTCTGGTCACCGGGGACGATACCCGTCTGCGTGATGCTGAACGAATCCAAAGGCCCGGACCATGCCCCGGTGCAGTCGGCCTGCCACAACACCTGAACGTTTGTGGTTCCAGCGGTGATAGCAACGCCACCGGCTGCCGAGTCCTTGAAATATGCAAACGCTCCAAACGCCATCATGGCAGCCATGGCACCAATGATGGAGAACGAAAGGACCATTCTCTTGAACATGCGATTCTCTCCTGCGCGCCCTCGGGACGCGAAACTCGGGCTGGGCCTAGAGCGCGCCAGCCAATCAAGATGGATGGGTTCTACGGCTTACTTTCTCTATTAGTCTCTATTGCTACTTTGCCGTCGGGTTCATCAACTCTTGCCCGGATATCGCTCCTTTCCGGGCCGCAGGGAGAAGACCTGGTGAAAAGTCAGGATCGCTGGCTTTTCCTGAATGCGCCGTTCACCTACGCGATGGTAGGATCGCGCCGCAAGGGTGCCCCTAAAGTCTCCTTGCGACCCCGCCCCGGGGATGGTTGCTGCCGTTCCCGGGGCTCTCCTTTTATCAGGGTTTTCCCGAATCTCGTTCGAGAACGGGATAGTGACACTTTGCTTACAAGGCAGTCAACAGCCGGTGACTGCGATTCACTTAGCACTCACTAGAATCGTCAGCATTTGTCGCGAAAATCGCCAACATTCGCGACACACATGTGGCGAGTTCTCGTGCCGAGGCTGATATTCGAATCTGTACCCGACAATAATGTTAGAGCTTCGTTAGAATTTTCCCGCCGCCCCCCCAATGTCAGCGCCGCTACCGCTCGGGAACCAGCCCGAACGCCGAGATC
>JBATAT010000427.1:0-3582 GCA_049662005.1 Tepidiformaceae bacterium | reverse complement strand
AGCGTGCCCGCGGAGATCTCGATCCCGGCGCTGACATCGTTCGAATCACAGTTGCGGCGGGCGATTTCCGCGGCGATGGGGTCGATGTCGATCGCGACGATGCGCTCGACGCCGAGTTTGGCGGCGGCGATGGAAAGCACACCGGACCCGGTGCCAACATCGAGCATGCTGACACCCGGTTTTGCCAGGCCGTCGAGGGCGGCGAGGCAGAGGCGAGTGGTCTCATGGTGGCCGGTGCCGAAGGCCTGGCCTGGGTCGAGGCGCACCGGGATTTGGCCGGGCTTCACTTCGTGCTCAATCCAGGTGGGGATGATGACGATCCTGCCGCCGGTTTCGACGACACCAAAGAACTCACGCCAGGAGACAGCCCAGTCCTGCTCGTAGATTGGCTTCGCTGTGAGTTGGACGGACGGGTAGTCCTCCATTGCCAGGCGAAGGTCACTGACGAGGACGGCACCGAGTTCGGAGCTGGGCAGGTAGGCGCGAATGAGAATGGGTTCGCCGCCTCGCACGCGAAACCCCATTTCGGGGCCAAGGATGTCGATTGGGTGTTCGACCGTGAGGCCGCCCGGGGCGACGTCGAGCATCAGCGCGGAGACCTCTTCGACTAACGCCGGTGGCGTCTGCGCGGTAATTTCGAACCAGAGTGAGCCGTTGTTGGATTGCGGTTCATCGGCCACCTGCGGAGCTAGCCGGCCATCGCGTCGCGAATGCGTTCGAAGAAGCCCTTGTTGTGCTTGGGCAGGGTGGGTGTGCCCATGGTTTCGGCGAGCTGTTCGAGAAGTTCGCGCTGCTGTTCGGTCAGGGTCTCGGGGACAACCACGGTTACCCGGACGACCATGTCGCCGCGCCCAGCGCCGCGGAGGTGGGGCACTCCCTTGCCGCGGATGACGAAATCTTCGCCGCTCTGGGTGCCCGCCGGGACTTCGAGTTCCATCTCGCCATCGAGGGTCGGGATGGTGAGTTCGGCGCCGAGGGCCGCCTGGGCCACGTTCACGGGAAGTTCGAGGACGATATGATCTTCTACACGCTGGAACTGTTCGTGCGGGGCAACCGCGAGGACGACGTAGAGGTGTCCGGCCTCGCCCCCACGCGGACCAGCTTCGCCTTCGTTGGTGATCCTAATCTGGGCACCATCATCAACGCCGGCGGGAACTTTTACGGCGATCTTTCGCGGCTGGCGGATTCGGCCCGTGCCGCGGCAATCTTCGCAGGGGTTCGGGACGATCTTCCCTTCGCCAGCGCATCGGCCACAAGCGGAGACATTCACGAATTGGCCGAAGATGCTCTGCTGCGAGCGGCGCAATTCGCCGGCGCCGTTGCATTCGGGACAGGTGGCTAGTTCGGTGCCGGGCTCGGCGCCCTTGCCAGCGCAACGGGTACAGCGTTCCTGGCGGTCGAATTCGATCTCCTTTTCGACGCCAAAGACGGCCTCTTCGAAGGTGATACGGAGGTTGAAGCGGAGATCCGCGCCACGACCGGGGCCACGGCGGCGTCGGCCACCGCGCGTGCCGCCTCCGAAGAACGCATCGAACACGTCACCGAAGCCATCGAAGTGTGTGAATCCATCGAAGCCGCCGGCGGCGCCAGCGCCATCGACACCTGCGTGGCCGAAGCGATCGTAGGCCTGCCGTTTTTGGTCATCGGTGAGGACTTCGTAGGCCTGATTGATCTCTTTGAACTTCTCGGCGGCATCGGCTGAAGGGTTTCGATCGGGGTGGTAATCCATCGCAAGCTTGCGATAGGCCTTCTTCAGTGCCTGGGCATCAGCGTTGCGTTCGACGCCGAGCACTTCGTAATAGTCGCGTTGTCCAGTGGCCATCGACTTAGCAGTGTAGCAAACAGAGTGCTAAGTGTGGTCAGGAAAATCCCGGAAGAACGGGGGGTTGCGTTCCTGTAGAGTGCGGAGAATGGTGAAGTTACCAGAAGATGTGGTGGAACCGCTGGCGCGATTCGAACGTGGAGCGACGGTGATCCGGGAGGCGATCTATGCGGCGGACGCCGGCGCTCTCTCGCGGCCGAACGCAGAAGGCTGGTCGGTCCGCGACATCCTTGTGCATCTCAGTGACGCTGAGATGGTTCGAGCGACCCGCATCCGGATGATCCTTGCCGACGACGAGCCGCCGTTATTCACGTTCGACGAGGGGATGTGGAAACGAAAACTGCACTACCTCTGGCGCAGCCCGGAAGCGGCGATTGCCCTTTTCGACCAGCTCCGCTTTACAACCGTCGAGATCTTGCGGCAGCTGGACATGAAGGGCTGGGGGCGCGCCGGAATCATGCCTGACGGTGTGCGGCTGACTGTCGGCGAACTCATTATCCGAGGGGCGAACCATTCGGATGAGCATGCGGAACAGATCCGGCCGATGCGGGGCCGCTGAGGCGTGGCGGCCATGCTCTTAGCCCGGACCGGTGGGATGATTCGAGGCAACCACCAACGGGATCCCTTCTTGCTCTTCACCTTCGCTAACCAGTCGAATCCGTTCTCCTGCGCCCAATGATTTCGGAAGTGGCGCGAGCGCCGGCAGGTTCACGATGGAAGCAGAACCTGGTCTTCGTCTGGTTTGGCGTGTTTGTCGGCCTGGTGGGAGCAGGGTTCGTCTTTCCATTCATCCCCTTCTACATCAAGGAACTCGGGGTGGTTGGCGAATCGAAGATCGCCTTTTATACGAGCCTGACGGCGAGCGCGACTGGCCTCTCGCTGACGATTACGGCGCCGATCTGGGGCACACTCGCCGACCGCTACGGCCGCAAGCCCATGTTCATCCGGGCACTCATCGGTGCGGGGGTGCTCATTCTGATCATGGGACTGGCCCAGGCGGTCTGGCAGCTTGTCCTGTTGCGGTTCCTGATGGGTGCGTTCGCGGGGACGATGGGCGCCGCCGCAGCCCTGGTTGCTTCGACAACACCGCGAGCGAAGGTTGGCTACGCGCTCGGCGTGCTCCAGACGGGCCAGTTCCTGGCGAACATGCTCGGTCCCGCACTGGGCGGGTTCGTGGCGGCGAGCCTGGGGATTCGTGAGTCGTTCATCTTCTGCGGCGCGCTCTACATGATCGCCGCGCTGCTCGTGGTGTTTTTCGTACGGGAGGAACCGATCGACGAAGCGTCGTTGGACGACAGCGGCCATCGAGCGGCGACCGGCGGACTCATTCAGAACCTGCGAGAAGTGGTTTCGGAGCGGCAGATCGTTCTCGTGCTGGTGTTCCTGTTTTGCCTCTGGCTGAGCACGACTTTCGTCCGGCCGGTGATGCCGATCAGCATCGACAATTTCGCCGTGGCCGAGCGGGTACACATCGCCGTGCCCGGGTTCACCGGCGATCTTCGGGAAGAGGCCGCAACGGGGCTGGTCTTCAGCGTGATCGGCCTCACGAGCACGATCGCGGCGCTTTCGGTGGCGCCACTTGGCGAGCGCTTCGGCTATAAGAACATGGTCGCGTTCGCCGCGATTATGTCGGGAGTTCTGTATCCGCTCGTGGCAATGGCAGATGGCCTGGTGAGTTTCGCGCTGCTGCTCGGCGCGGTCGGGCTATTCCAGGGCGCGACCGTGCCCGGGACGAGTGCGCTCATCGCGGCAAGCGCGCC
>JBATAT010000426.1:0-3895 GCA_049662005.1 Tepidiformaceae bacterium | reverse complement strand
GGGAGTGTTCGCCCAGGCGAAGTGATTCGCCACCCCGAAGCAGCCCTAATCTGAGGTCAGCGCCACCCGGCACGTGGGCAACTTCCGAAGCGTGAACGAACGTCGCGGCGCCAGTCCGTTCGACCAGTTCGGCAAGGCCGTTCAGGTGGTCGCTGTGGGTGTGCGTGAGCAGAGCCCGCTCTACCGTGAGGTGTTCTCGCGCGGCCGTCTCGCAAATGCTGGCGATGTCCCAGGCGGGATCGATCACCGCCGCCGCGCCACTCCGGGAACAGGCGAGCAGATACGAAAAGTTCCAGAACGGACCATGCCGGAACGAGAACACGCGCAGTTCGCCAACCATTAATTGATGCTCTGGTAGAGCCGAATTGGGAGCGCGGGCGACCACAGCTCGATGAGCAGCTCCTCCAGGTCGGGCTGCCACCGTTCCCACGTGCCCCGCGAGTAGCTCGCCTCCGGGCTGGCGAGAGCTGGCTGAATCGCGTCGGTGCTTTCGAAGCTGTAGACGGCGAGCCGTGTGCCATCCGGATTGCGCCCCTGGAGAACTGCCTCGATCCCCGGGATTTTCGCGATATCCTTCAGGTGCACGCGGTCGAACCATCGGTCGAACTCTGGGCGCGACGTCGCCTTCGCGCGGGCACGGACGAGCATGAACGGCCGCCCGTTATTCATCGAGCCGGCCATCAACAAGGAAACACACGAGCGCGAGCGCAGGCGCCAGCTCGAATCGAGTATCGACCACAACAGAAGGGTAGCCGAAAGGCTGCGCTCGCCCCCGCATCCGCTCGTAAATCGCGATACCGGCCTGCGAGTTTCCGTTGCGCGGAGCGGCGAGCCTATCCCGGATCGTTTCTTCGGGAGCGACCAGCCGCACAGCGATAAGCCGGACCGCAAGCAGCCTCGCGAGGCGAACGAACCGTTTCCGGTCTCGCGTCGTCAGGTTGGTGGCGTCGATTAGCGCGTGCCGTCCAGCTTCGAGTGCGCGCCGCGCTTCGGCTTCGACGCGGTCGAAGACTCGTGCGTTCTCGGCGGGAGTGAACGCGGGTTCGTGCGCGAGGGAGCGCCGCACTGCATCGCTCTCGATGTGCTCGAACGTTAGGCATGTCGCGAGCCGAGTGGCGAACGTCGTCTTGCCACTCCCCGGCAGGCCCGAGAGCAGGATGAGCACCGGGCCTGTATCCATAAAATTGCCGTTAGCCATTCCCTCTGATAGGTTGTTCGATGTTCATACGTAAGGCAAAGGAAGACTGAAGAGAAGGTTGCTGACTACCGACCAGAAGACCACATTGATTCGGGAGTACGGTACTCACAGTACCGATACAGGTTCCCCTGAAGTCCAGGTTGCGATCCTCACGGAACGAATTAAGTACCTGACGACTCACCTGAAGGCCAATAAGCACGATTTCCACACACGACGTGGACTCCTGATGCTTGTTGGCCAGCGGCGCCGTCTCCTTCGTTACCTAAACAATCGTGACGTCAACCGCTACCGCGAAGTAATCGCCCGGCTCGGCCTCCGCAAATAGCGGGGGCCTTTGTCTTTTTGAGCGAACGGCAACCCCAAACCTATTCACCCCTCTCCTTTGCCGCCGTCCCATCGAATGCGGACGGTATCGAATCGCCTTCCCTCCGCGTATGAATCTTGGAGGGAACTGGGACCGCGTCTGAGAAGCAGAGACAGAAACAGAGAGCATGAAAGAACCACGACAGTACGAACTCGAAGTTGGGGGAAAGACCCTCACCATCCAGCACGGCATCCTCGCCAACCAGGCCAACGGTTCCGTAACCGTCCGCCTCGGCGATACCGTCGTCCTGGTAACCGCCACCATGGCCGATGCGCGTGAAGGCATCGATTTCTTCCCACTCACTATTGATTACGAAGAGCGCCTCTACGCAGTTGGCAAAATCCCGGGAGGCTTCCCCCGCCGCGAAGGCCGGGCCAGCAACGATGGCATCCTCGCCATGCGCCTCACCGACCGCCCCCTTCGCCCACTCTTCCC
Organism: Tepidiformaceae bacterium; assembly: GCA_049662005.1. Taxonomy (GTDB): domain Bacteria; phylum Chloroflexota; class Dehalococcoidia; order Tepidiformales; family Tepidiformaceae; genus Amarobacter. The sequence continues at coordinate 1,898 of JBATAT010000426.1, read as the reverse complement.
GAAGGGCTTCCGCCAGGAAGTCCAGATCGTCGGCATGACCCTCTCGGCGGACCGCGAGAACCAGCCCGATACGCTCCTCACCATCGGCGCCAGCGCCGCCTTGATGATCAGCGACATCCCCTTCAACGGCCCCGTCAGCTCGGTTCGCGTAACTCGCCTCAATGGTGAGTTCATCGTCAACCCGACCTTCCAGGAAGCCGAAGAAGGCGACCTCGACATCATCGTCGCCGGCACAAAGGAAGCCGTCGTGATGGTCGAAGCCGGTGCGAACCAGGTCTCCGAAGACGTCGTTCTCGAAGCGATCGACGTCGCCATGGAGGCGAACCGCCAGATCATCGCGCTCCAGGAGCAGATCGCTTCCGAAGCTGCCCCCGTGAAGAAGCCGTTCACCCCCGTGGCCGACAACGCCGATGCAAACGCAGCGATTGGTGACTACCTGAAGGACCGCATCCCGGAACTCGTCGCCACCGCCGCCAGCGAGCGTAGCGACGCCAACAAGGCCGTCCGCCAGGAACTCAACGAGAAGTTCGGCGAACAGTTCAAGGCGAACGAGATCGGCGATGCCCTCTACTCCACTATCAAGAAGGCGATGCGCAAGCAGATCCTCGAACAGGGTAAGCGCGCCGACCAGCGCGACGTTACCCAGATTCGTCCGCTCGATATCCACGTTGGCGTGCTTCCCCGGACGCACGGCACCGGACTTTTCCAGCGCGGCGAAACCCAGGTGCTTACGGTTGCAACGCTCGGCGGCCTGACCATGGCCCAAAAGCTGGACACCCTCTCGCCGAACGAATCGAAGCGCTACATGCACCACTACAACTTCCCGCCCTACTCGGTCGGCGAAGCTCGTCCCATGCGCGGCCCCGGCCGCCGGGAGATCGGCCATGGCGCACTCGCCGAGCGCGCTCTCATGCCCGTCATCCCCAGCGAAACCGAATTCCCCTACGCCCTCCGCCTCGTCAGCGAAGTCATGTCGTCAAACGGCTCGACTTCGATGGCCAGCGTCTGTGGCAGCACCCTCGCCCTGATGGATGCAGGCGTCCCGATTTCCGCCCCGGTCGCGGGCATCGCCATGGGCCTCATCATGGGCGAAGACGGCAACTACAAGGTCCTCACCGATATCGCCGGTCAGGAAGACTTCATGGGCGACATGGACTTCAAGGTCGCCGGCACCGCGGCCGGCATCACCGCCCTTCAGATGGACATCAAGATCGGTGGCGTTTCGCACGAGCTCCTGACCACGGCCCTCCGCCAGGCGAAGGATGCCCGCGAATTCCTCCTCGAGAAAATGAACGAAGTCATCTCCGCGCCTCGCGAAGAGATGTCGGAATACGCGCCCAAGATGTACAAGGTCAAGATCAACCAGGACCAGATCGGCACCATCATCGGCCCGGGCGGCAAGACCGTTCGCAAGATCCAGGAAGATTCGGGCGGCGCCAGCATCGATATCCAGGAAGACGGCACCGTCATCGTCGGTTCGCCGAACGAAGCGGTAGCGCGCAAGGCCATCCAGATGATCGAGGGCCTGACCAAGGAAGTGAAGATCGGCGAGATCTACACCGGTAAGGTCACGCGCCTCCTCAACTTCGGCGTTTTCGTCGAAATCCTTCCCGGCAAGGAAGGGCTCGTCCACATCTCCCAGCTCGGCGAAGACCATGTCGACACCGTGGAAGATGAAGTCCAGCCCGGCGATGAAGTGACCGTCATGGTCACCGAAATCGACAACCTCGGCCGTATTAATCTCAGCCGACGCGCTGTCCTCCTTGGCGAGGATCCGCCTCCTCCGGGCTCCGGTGGAAATGGTGGACGCGGTGGCCCTGGCCGTGGCGCTCCTCGCAGTGGCGGCGGCGACCGTGGTGGCCGCAGCAACGGCGGTGACCGCGGCGGCGATCGTGGTC
>JBATAT010000425.1:0-5875 GCA_049662005.1 Tepidiformaceae bacterium | reverse complement strand
CGCGACCGGATTTCGTACGGTCCCGGGATCGACGCGATGAGCGGCTTGAGCCACCTGACCGGCTACGCCGACGGCCCACCGATCAAGCCGGGCAACTTCTTCTGCGACCAGCAGGCGGGCGTTCTCGCCGCGCTCGCGGTCTGTTCGGCGCTCCGGCACGTTCGTCGTACCGGCGAAGGCCAGCACATCGAACTCGCGATGATCGAAGGCGAATTCCAGGTGCTTGGCGACGCCTATATCGACTACGCGATGAACGGACGCGAACGGCGCCGCGCCGGCAACGAGCACCCGGCGATGGAACCGCACGGCATGTTTCGCAGCCGGGGCGAGGATGCGTGGGTTGCGATAGCGGTCGAAGACGAGGGCCAGTGGATCGCGCTGGCTAACATTATTGGGCAGCCGGAGCTGGCCGCGCGCTACCCCGCGGTGGCCGACCGTAGGGCCGCTCGCGGCGACATCGCAGCAGCGATTACGGCCTGGACGGCCACTCGCTCACACTACGACGCCCAGGAAGCCCTCCAGGCAGCGGGCATCGCAAGCGGCGCCGTGCTGAACCCGGTAGAACTGCTCAGCGACCCCCAGGTGCGGGCGTACGCTGGCTTCGAAAACGTCGAAACCCCGGGAGTCGGGCCGACGCCATACCCGCGCATCGCTCTCCAGCTTTCAGAAACCCCCGTTCCGGTGTCCGGCCCAGCACCGGGTTTCGGCGAAGCGAATGACTACGTGCTCGGCCATATCCTCGGGTTGGCCGCTGCTGAGATCGCGGATCTACGCAAGTCGGAGGTCATCGCCGACGAACCAACGGGCGGCGGCCACTGAGTCGCGGTCGACCAGACCAACAAGGAGTTACCCATGGAACGAGTGGCCATCGAAACAAACGGCACAGTCCGCACCGTGACGCTGGACCGCGCCGAAAAGCGCAACGCGATGGACGCGCTGATGCTCGACGAACTGGCTACGGCGTTCGATGTCACACCGTCGGCGAACGAACGCGTAACCGTTGTTCGCGCGAACGGGAGTGTGTTTTGCGCCGGACTCGACCTGAAGGAGCGTGGCGAGGGCAGCCCGATGCGCGGCGCCAGCCCGATCGAACATGTCCTCGAACTGATCGAGCACTATCCGATGCCGGTTGTGGCGGTTGTCCAGGGTGACGCCATCGCCGGCGGCAACGAACTCGCGCTGCACTGCGACATCGTGGTCGCTTCGACGGCCGCGCGCTTCGGGATGTCGCTCGCCCAGATCGGCCTGGCGCCCACCTGGTTCCTCGCGAAAAAGCTGCTTGAAGTCGGTGGTCCCGTTGCGGCCCGTGAAATTCTCCTGCTGGGCGATCCGATCCCGGCGGAGCGAATGCACGCCCTCGGGCTTATCGCCAGGGTCGCCGCACCCGAAGCGCTCGATGCGGCGGCGGCGGCGGTGATCGATCGGCTGGCCGCCAACGCGCCACTCTCGCTGCGCGCAATGAAAGCGCTGCTCGTCCGGGAGATGGCATTTCGCGACGCCATCCCGCACGCGGATGTCGATGCTCTCGTCGATGCCGCACGGACCTCTACCGATGCACGCGAAGGCATGGCCGCGCGGCTCGCAAAGCGTCCCGCGAACTTCCAGGGTATGTAAATTCTTTCGTGGTTCGTTTCAGTTTCCTCACAGAAGGGACGACGGGGAGTGCTCGGGATTCGTGTTCAGAACGGGAGGACAGCAGCGAATCCCCACGTGCTACCGCCCGATACTACGCAGTGAAATGGCACAAATCCGGCGTCTCCGGCGTTTGACAGGTATGGGCGGCGATGGTGTGGTGAAGAGAGAATCGTGCGACTGTTCAAACGTGAGACGAATCCGAGCGCTCCCACGAGCGGTTACCTCCCGGGCCTCGATGGCCTGAGGGCGCTTGCCGTCCTCGCGGTCCTGCTTTTCCACGGCGGCGTCGCGTTATTCGCCGGTGGTTTCCTCGGGGTGGAAGTCTTTTTCGTGGTCAGTGGATACCTGATCACCCTGCTCCTCCTTCGCGAACACGACAAATCGGGAAGCATCGACCTGAAGGCGTTCTGGGGCCGCAGGGCACGGCGTCTCTTGCCCGCCGTCTTCACCCTGATCGCGCTGACGCTCGCCTACGCGCTCATCTTCCTCCCCGAAGAAATCGGCGGCCTTCGCAAGGATGCGCTCTCGGCCGTCGTCTACGTGACCAACTGGTGGCTGGTCTTCGGCAACCAGCCATATTTCGAAGTCATGGGCCGCCCTTCGCTGCTCCAGCACCTCTGGTCGCTGGCGGTCGAAGAGCAGTTCTACCTGGTCTGGCCGATCGTGTTTTTCGTGCTGCTGCGATTCGTGGGGCGCAAAGGAGCACTCCTGGCGACACTGGTGGCGGCAGTTGGTTCGTACACCCTGATGGGTGCGCTGCACTCACCAGAAGTCGATCCGGCGCGGGTCTATTACGGCACCGATACCCGAGCGGGCGGCCTTCTCCTTGGCGCAGCCCTGGCGATGGTCTGGGACCCCCGAACCGCGCGGCGCTCGGCCTATCCGAACGTGCGCACGGCGATCAGCACCCTGGCCGTGCTACCGCTGGTAGTGGTCGCCTGGGCGATCCTCACGTTCGATTCTGCTACAAGCTGGCTTTATCCCTGGGGCTTCATGGTCCTCGGCCTGGGCACGGTGGGAACAATTGTTGCGGCCACCCATCCGTCGGCTGAGGGCCTGCAGCGAATCCTTGGCAGCGCTCCGATGCGCTGGGCAGGGACGCGTTCGTACGGGATTTACCTGTGGCACTGGCCGATCTTCCAGGTCACGCGACCGGGCCTCGATGTCGATCTCGACGGGCTTGACCTCTTGTTCGGCCGCCTCGCGCTCACCTTCCTCGCGGCCGAACTCTCTTACCGGCTGATCGAGCGCCCGTTCCGGACTGGCGTCGCGTGGCGTGGCGCGCGGTCGATGTTCGAGCATGCGCCAGTGCGGGCACGATTGGTCACAGCGATGGGAAGCGTCGCAGCGTTCGCGCTGGTCTTCTCGACGGTCTACGCGAACGGCTCCCAGCCGCCCGGCTACCTTGCCAGTGGAGACTTCCACGGGGTTGTCGGGCCGACGGTTTCGCCGGAGCCTGCCGGACCAACGAGCACGCCCACCGCCTCGCCTACTCCGACGGCGACCGCTACCCCTACCGCGACGGCAACTCCACGTCCGATCGAGGGACCGGCCGTACCCGCAGCGACAGCCACTCCTACTGCGACTCCGACGACGCCCCCGCCGCCGCCAACCAACACCCCGACGCCGGTGCCTCCGCAGCCGACCGTTCCGCCGGCCCCGCCGCCTCCGCCACCGCCCCCACCTTCGGACGCGCCGATCCTCGCGATCGGAGACTCCGTGATGATCGACGCCGCTCCATACATGGGCGTTGTCGGCACGGTCGAAGTCGATGCGGCGATTGGCCGGCAGGCGAATGTGATCCTCGGCATCCTCCAGCAGCGCCAGGCCGAGGGCCGGATCCCCGGTGTCGTGATCATCCATGCGGGCAACAACGGGCCGCTCACGACGGGCATGGTCGACAAGATGATCGAAGCAGCGCAGGGATCGACGGTCGTGCTCGTGACCGACCGGGTTGGCCGCTCATGGGAAGCCGGCAACAACGAGATTATTCGCTCGATGCCCGCTCGTTGGGGTGCGAACGTGCGCGTGGCCGACTGGTACGCGGCCACGGAGGGCCACCCCGAACTGTTCTTCAAGGACGGCATCCACGTCGGCGGTGAAGGCGGCCAGCTCTATGCCAACCTTATCGCCAACGCCGCCGCGTAGCCCTGGCCAACGCTTGAATTTGACGCGACCGCTGGAACGACGCAAAGTTCGCGCGCAAACGAGGAGGGTCCCCCGATGAGTCGCATTCGAACATTCGCACTCGCCGTTCACGAGCAGGAAGAGGGCCACGCGATCCCGGCACTCGCGGCCTTGCTTGGCGCCGTCGGTGCCATTCTCCTTGGCATTGGCGCCGCCAACGACAGCGGCGCCCTGGCGATCACCGGCGGAATCCTTGCCGCTGCCGGCATCCTCGGCGCTTCGCTTCTCGAACACGTGATGGTCGACTACGGACTGTACGACCGCATCGAGAAGCTCGAAAAGAAGTAGCGAGCGTACTTCCGCACCTGTTCGTGGCGACGGCCAGGCTGCGGCCTGTGTAGACTGCGCGACGTGAAGTTACACCTCGAAAAACCATGGCTGGAGTTCTCGGCAGAGCGCGTGGCGAACCTTCCGGGACAGATGGGCGTGTACCAGCTCGCCGACGAATCGGGCCAGGTGGTCTACATCGGTTTCGCCGGCGGGAAGAGCCTTTTTGGACTGCGCAGCGAGCTCGAGAAGCGCGTGGGGTCGGCGCCGAAGTTTCGCTACGAAGTCAACAACCAGTACCAGACTCGCTGGCGCGAGCTGCTGATGCTGCACCAGGCGGCCAACGGCGACGTGCCAGAGATGAACCGCCACGAAACGCTACCGAAGCTCGGAAGGTTGGGATAGCTCGATGGACCTCGAACTTTCGGATGAGCAAAAGCTCATCGTCGATACCGTGCGCAAATTCGTGCGAAACGAAATCGTCCCGCTGGAGGCCGACCTCGACCCCGATGGCAGCGAACTCGATGCCCCAGACCACGAGCGGCTGGTCGCCCAGGTCAAGCAGATGGGCTTTTACGGGCTCGACATTCCGGTCGAATACGGCGGGCCCGATGTCGACATCGTCACCCGCACACTCATGGCTATCGAGATGGCTCAGCACCGGGCGGGACTCTACGCGCCCTGCTACGGCGTCTTCGGCGGCGCCGGGCTGGCACAGCTGTTCGAAGCGAACGAAGACCAGAAGCAGCGCTACCTCTTCCCCACGCTGCGCGGTGAAAAGCACGGCTTCTTCGGGCTAACCGAGCCTTCAGGTGGCAGCGACCCCGCACGCGCCATTCAGACGTCCGCCGTGAAAGACGGCGACGACTGGGTGATCAACGGCGGGAAGATCTTCATTAGCGGCGCAGACAAGGCCGATTACGGCATCGTCTTCGCACGGACCGATCCCTCGGCCGGCCGCCAGGGCATCACCTGTTTCCTCGTCGATGCCGATGCACCGGGCTTCCATGTGCGCCGTGTTGTTCACACCTTGCGTTCGACCAGCTACGCGACCGAACTGCAGTTCGACAACCTGCGCGTCCCCGCCGCGAACGTCCTGGGCGAAGTGAACCGCGGCTTCGGCATCGCCAACGACCGCCTCAGCCGCCAGCGCATCCCGTACGCGGCGGGCTGTATCGGGGTGGCCGTGAAGGCGCAGGAGATGGCCATCGCCTATGCCAATCAGCGCGAGACCTTCGGCGACATCCTCGCCTCGCGCCAGGCGATCCAGTGGATGATCGTCGATAACGAAATCGACATTCGCACCAGTCGCTGGCTCACGCTCGCCGCCGCCCACAAGGCCAACCGCGGGGAGTCGTACCGGACGGAAGCCGCCATGGCAAAGTTGGTTGCCAGCGAAGCCGGTGGCCGCGTCGTCGACCGCGCGATGCAGATCCACGGCGGCTACGGCATGACCAAGGACCTGCCGCTCGAACGCTGGTATCGCGAAATCCGCATCCGCCGCGTCGGCGAAGGCCCGAGCGAAGTGCAGCGGCTCATCATGGCGAGGGACTTGTTGGGTGGGAGCTTTCACTAGGAGGTGGCCCAAACGCTACCGAACAAGTGACAAGTGACCTCGACCAAATTTAGTCATAGCTCGGTTTGGCAAAGGTCTGGCCATATTCGGCGGTGTGAAGGGGCTCTCGAACACAAAGTACGCCAAGGGCGCAAAGCGTCTGGGAAGAGCCTTCGTGTTCTTTGCGTGCTTTGTGTCTTTGAGCACTGATGAACTGGCGACCACCCGGCC
>JBATAT010000424.1:0-6194 GCA_049662005.1 Tepidiformaceae bacterium | reverse complement strand
GTCTTGTGGGCGAAGGCCACGCCCCGCGAGCGATCGGTGCCGCTGTCGGCTCGAACCCAATCCCCCTCTGGCTCCCCTGCCACCGCGTGGTCGCGAGCGATGGCTCGCTGCACGGCTTCGGCGGCGGACTGGCCATGAAATCGGCCCTGCTCGAACTCGAAGGGGCACTGCCCCGCCGCCTGGTCGGCTAAGCCGCGGGCCCGCGAATTCGCGAGGCAAACAAAACGGCGCTCCCAACCTGGGAGCGCCGTTTATCGTGATGGACCTGATAAAGACTAGGCGTCGCGCCAGGTCTTCATCAGGTGGGTGTAGGGGAACCACGCCGTCGGGCGGTAGTTCTGGATGTCCGGGTTCCAGAAATACGAACGCGTGTCGGTGGAGAAGTAGATTTCGTACTGCTCCTCGGCCACGAGTTCTTCGATCTTCTTCACCGTTTGAAGTCGCTCTTCCAGTTTGAGCTGGCCGCGCTGCTTGTCCATCAGATCCTCGAGCGCCGGATCGGTGACGTAGCTGAGGTTGATTCGGCCTCGCTTCGGCTTCATGGTGAAGCGCTCGGTGATGAAGTCGAGGTAGTACGAAACGGCGCGTGGACTGTGGCCCATACCCTCGTAGTTCCCCTGGTAGGTGGTGCCGATATAGTTCGCGTACGGCTGAATGTTGTCGGTGATGGTAATCCCGATTTGCTTCAGCTGAGCCTGCGCGAGCGTCGCCGTATCGAGATATTCCTGGCCGTATGCCGTGACGTCGGCGTGGCTCCAGGTGGTTTCGATGTCGCCAACGCCAGCTGCCGACATCATCTTCTTTGCTTCGGCGATGTTGTGTTCCCAGTACTTGCCCTGCGGCAAGTCTTTCGGCTGGCGGGCGAACGGGTAACCGACGAAGTAGAGCTGATCCGGAACGCCTTCGCCCGAACTGATAGCGTCGCGGATCGCCTTCCGGTCGAGGGCCATCGAAATCGCCTGGCGCACCAGTTTGTTGTTGAACGGGGGCTTATCGGTTCGGAGGTAAATGTATCCGCCGATTCCCTGCGTCTCTTCGAACTTTGCATCCGGGCGGTTCTTCTTCACCTGGTCGCGCGGATCCGGGAGGAAGAGCCAGGTGAGATCCACCTGCTTCGACGAGAAATCGGCCACACGCTTCTGCAGGTCCGAGACGCCGAACGCCGTCAGATCGTCGAAATACGGGTACGGCTTGTCGTAGTAGTCCGGGTTTTTCTTGAACTTGATGCTCACGCCGGTCTGGAGTTCCGTCATGATGAACGGGCCAGTTCCGACCATTTTTGTGGTCGCTTCGGCGCTTTCGGCATGTTCCTTTGGCGAAATCCAGGCGCCGAGGTTGCCGCCCAGGTACGAGACTGTGTCCGCGTAGGGCGACTTCGTCGTGATCTGAACGGTGTTGGCATCGGGCGCGGTGATCTTGTCGGTGAACGCCAGGCCGGTCTTGTGGACCGACTTCTCGAAGTTCAGGTAGCGGTCGAACGCGTAGAGCACGTCTTCCGATGTCATCGCGCGCCCGTTGTGGAACTTAATGCCTGGCTTGAGCTTGAACGTGTAGGTGAGCTCGTCGGGCTGTTCCGGGAGCTTCTGGGCGAGGTCCGGCTCCATCGTGTTGTCTGCCGGATCGACTGCCGGGACGCCCGCGGCGAAGCGGAGCAGCTTGCTGTAGCTCAGGCCGTTGACGTAGGCGTTCTGGTAGGACGTCTGCGTGTAGGGGTCGAGGCTCGGGGGGATGGCCGGCATCTGGAACGAGAACGCTCCACCAGGCTTCGGCTGCTTGGTTGCGGTGGTGGGGGAAGCTCCCGCACCCGTTGTCGGCGTGGTCCCAGCGCCTGTCGTCGGTGTTGCTCCGACGTCGTCGTCGTCGTCGTCATCGTCGCCACACCCAACAAGGGCCAGCGACGCGGCGCCGACGCCCACAAGTGCACTTCCGCGGAGCGTATCCCGGCGGTTGAGCTTGCGGCGTAGCCAGTAGTTCGAGTTTTCTTCCATGGGGTGTTCTTCTCCTGCAAAACGGCATACGCCGCATTGTCCCTAATGTGTGTTACGACGACTGCCTGAGGCGCGGATCCAATATGTCGCGCAGTGCATCGCCGAAGAGGTTGAAGCTGAGGACTGCAATGCTGATGGCCATGCCCGGAACCACTGCCGTCCACCATGCAAGTGTCCAAACAGGGCGCGTATCCTGCAGCATCTTTCCCCAGCTTGGGTGGGAATCGTCGGAAATGCCCAGGCCGAGGAAGCTTAATGCGGCCTCGGCAAGGATCGCGTTCCCGATCTGAATACTCGCAATAACGATGATAGGTGCAACTACGTTGGGCAATACGTGGCGCAGCATGATACGCCCGGAAGTGTTGCCGATCGATTCCGCTGCTTCGATGTACTGCAGATTACGAATCCCGAGCACCGAACCGCGGACAATTCGTGCCGTAGCCGGCGCAATGATGATCCCGATTGTCAGCGAGAAGATCACGAAGCCTTTGAAGCTAAATCCCTTCTGGGTCAGGAAAATCGCTAACAAGAAGATCGCGAGCACGAGCGGCGGGAATCCCAGTACCACCTCGAGCAGGCGGCTGACAACAATGTCCACCTTCCCCCCGTAATAGCCCGCGACCAGCCCGAGGCCAGTTCCGATAATCGTGCCGAAAAAGACCGAGAGAAAGCCGATGCCCAGCGAGATCCGGCTACCAATCAGGATCCTGCTGTAAATGTCGCGAAAGAGGTTGTCGGTCCCGAAGGGGTGCGCGAGCGATGGGGCCAACAGGCGCGGATTCTGGACTGGATCGACGTTACCGGCGGCCTGTGGTGCAAGCACGCTCGCAAAAATGGCCACGAGGATGAGGAGAATGCAGATGACGGCGGCGACTGTGCCAATCGGCTTCCCCTTGGCGACGCGCAGAAGCGCGGTGGCCCGGCCTGGGCGAGCGAACATCTCGGGAAGTGCCGGCTGGGCGGCAGTTTCGGCAGCCACTATGCGTACCGAATTCGTGGGTCGAACCACGCGTAGCTCAGGTCGACCAACAGATTGATGGTAACAAGGACGAACGCGAAGAAGAGCACCACCCCCTGCACCTGCGTGTAGTCCTTCACTGTCACTGCCTGGAAAGTGAGGAACCCAAGCCCGGGCAACGAGAAGATCCCCTCAAGCACGACGGTCCCGCCGAACAGCACCCCGACCTGAAGGCCGAAGAGCGTCACCACCGGGATCATCGCGTTCTTCATGGCGTGCCGGATGACAACCACGCGGTCTTTCAAGCCCTTGGCCCGAGCCGTCCGGATGTAATCCTGTCGAAGCACTTCGAGCATCGAGGAGCGAGTGATGCGCGCGAGGCTTGCACTCAGCGCAAGGCCCAGCGAAAACGCCGGAAGATACAACTGCTCGAGGTTCCGCATCGGGTCTTCCCAGATATCGACGTATCCAACCGGTGGGCTGTAGCCCCACCACCTCGCCGGGAAGACGATCAGCATGGTCGCGATCCAGAACGAGGGCAGGCTCAGCCAGCCGATCGAAATGATGCGAAGAACGTAGTCGATCGCCGAGTCTTGCCTCATCGCCGAGATGATGCCCATCGGCAGCGCGATAAGGAGCGCGAATCCCGTGGCCAGCACGGTCAGTTCGACCGTGAGCGGTATCCGAATCTTGATTTCATGCCAGACATCCTGGCGCGAAATCAGCGCCTTTCCCCAGTCACCAGTCAGCACGCCGCCCATGTACTTCACGTATTGCGTCGCCACTGGCTCATCCAGTCCGAGCTCTTTTCGGACCGCATCACACTGGGCCTGGTCGACATCCTGGACGTTGAGGACGATCTTACAGACATCGCCGGGAATGGCGCGGACCGCGACGAAGACGAGAATGCTGATCACAAAGAGGATCAGCACCGAAGCCAGCAATCGCTTGGCGATATATTGCGACATGTGCCCCCGATGATTACCGCCTGTGCCGGTAGCCGACCCAAAAAGCGGATTGACGAGTCTTGCGGGGGTCACCGTCTATCGTCAAGTGGCCTATCTTTAATAGTTAGCGAGAGGACAATCAACCGCTCACGGCCCGGCGTTGGCCGTTGGCCCGCTTCACCGCACCCTATGAGCTATGCAGTTAGGAATCATCGGCCTCGCGCGCTCGGGAAAGACAACCGTATTCAATTCGGTCACTCGCGGAAGCGCCCAGGTTGGGGCGTACAGTTCTTCGAGCCAGCCAAATGTCGGCGTCGTCAACGTTCCGGATGCTCGAGTCGACAAGCTTGCCGAGTTGTATAAGCCGAAGAAAGTCACCTACGCGACCATCCAGTACGTCGATTTCCCGGCAGCCGGGGAAAGCTTTGGAAAAGGCGAAGGGCCGGCAGGGAAGTTCATCAACGAACTCGCCCGCATGGACGCCCTCATCCACGTCGTCCGCGCGTTCGAAGACGATTCGGTCCCTCACCCGGAAGTCACCATCGATGCAGAACGCGATATCGCCACGATGGATCTCGAATTGGCCTTCCTCGACCTCTCCATCATCGATCGGCGCCTGCAACGGCTCGAAACCGAGATGCGTTCGGTGAAGGCCGGCGAGCGAGACCAGATGCTTCGCTTGAAGGAACTGCTCACGCGCATGAAATCCGGCCTCGAAAACGAACAGCCTCTGCGCGAACAGGGCCTGACCGAAGAGGACGGCAAGCTCCTCGAGGGTTCCCAGTTCCTCACCGCCAAGCCGCTGATGGTGGTGGTGAACATCGGCGAGGGGCAACTCTCGATGCGTGGTGAACTCGAAGAGAAGTATCGCGCCAAGTTCCGCAAGACCGGCATGGATGTCGCCGTATTCTGTGGCAAGTTCGAGATGGATTTGAACGAGCTCAGCGAAGAGGAAGCGGAGGAATTCCGCGCCTCGGCGGGCGTCACCGAAAGTGGTATGGCCGGCGCCATCCGGATCAGCTACGAACTGCTCGGGCTTATCAGTTTCCTCACGGCCGGCCCGGATGAGTGCCGGGCATGGACGGTCGCGCGAGGATCCACGGCGCCGGTAGCCGCGGGCAAGATCCATACGGACCTGCAACGCGGGTTCATCCGGGCCGAAGTCATCCGCTTCGAAGACCTCATCGCCTGTGGAAGCGAGGCCGAGGCAAAAAAGCGCGGACTGCTACGCACCGAGGGAAAGCAGTATGTCGTCCAGGATGGCGACATCGTGAACATCCTCTTCAACGTCTGATGGCGAACGTCAGGGGGTGAGCGAAACGCTGTCCTTCGCCGCTGCTTCGGCCTGGCCGGGCAGGCGGTTCATGGGAATCCGTTCGCAGCGGGACCAGGTTTCGAGCTGGTCGGCGAAGTGCGGGCTGGTGGAATCGCCCGAAACGCCCCCCGGGATGACGAATGAAGCACGGTCGGTATCAGCGAAGTCCACAACCTGGCGATAAACCGAAGTCGATGCGATCACGAAGTCGCGCTTCCCACTGATGCCATAGGCAGCGCAGCGAATCGTATCGCCATCGCCGCCCACCGAGGCGGTGGGAGGATCGAGTTTCGCTTCGGGGAAGACGGCGCTCAGTGGGTTTCGGCTGGCGGTATGGTGAGAATCGCCCCAGCGCCAGGCCGATGGGTCTGCTCCGCCGAGGGCCGAGGCTTGCTGCCACGCGGTTTCCAGCGCTGGCGTGAGCGTTTCCGCCCAGGAGCGGCCCGATTGCGGAGCAACGCCATCTTCCAGGCGCGTGACCACTTCGCCGAGCAGGCCACTGAGGATGCGTGTCAGGCCCGGGTTGACCTCGCTCGTCAGCCACGCCCAGGTGTCCTCGCCGACCGGCGGGGCGAACAGTTCATGCATGATTGCCCTGCGGAAGTATGCGTAGAGCAATGGTTCGGGCCTGTCGGCACGAATGTCTCCGTCCCAGTTTGCAAGCATTTCCCGGGCGCGTTCTGCATCGCCGGCCATTGCCGCCTGTTTCGTCAGGAAACGTGCCCAGCTTCGCGCGGGCAGCGAAACCGTGTCCGCCTGGATGTCTGCAATCCCTTCTGGCCTGAGTTCCGAATCGCCCCCGAGGAGTTCGACCAGCCGGTCGGCACGGGCCGGGTTCGCGAAGTATGCGCTGATATACGGTTCGTCCTCGGCGATCACCCGTTGGTTCGCGGTCGCGTAGAAGCCCTCGGTCGGGTTGATCGAACGGGGAAGCTCTTCGAAGGGCACCAGCCCAATCCACTCGTGCTCGCCGGTCCAGCCCGGCA
>JBATAT010000423.1:0-7472 GCA_049662005.1 Tepidiformaceae bacterium | reverse complement strand
GTCGCAGCCGGCTCCACCTGCTGCGCAATCGTTCGCCTGCGTTCGTCCATGCGCCGGAACCACTCGGGGCTGCCGAAGGTTACCGGCCCCGACGGAGCCTCCGGAGCTTCTGGCGCCTCTTCCGGTTCGGCTTCGGCTTCTCGTGCGATAACAGAACCTGGAGACGCCGGGACTGGCACCGGCGGCGGTGACGCCTCGACCGTGCGATGCGAATACAGGCTCTGGAGCGACTCAGCGAAATCGGTGGCGCGCGCAATAATTGTCCGGCCCGGGCTGGTGTCAGTCAGCGCGACGTCGTTCAGCGAGCCCACACCGAGCACACCGGTTCGATAACCCCGGACACGCTGCGCCATGAACGCCCCAAAGTCAGGCTGTTCCTTTTCCGCGGTCTCAGTTGGTTCTTCGACCATCGTTCGCTATCGCCTTTGCATGGTGACTTCCTGGAAGGCCAATTCCAGCGTCTCCACCATGATCGAGGATTGATCCGTCTGCATCGTCGGCGACGTCCACTTCACCGGGTACGCTTTCGTCAGGTTCCAGCGGAGGATTTCGTCGCCCTTCCCGTCGCGCAAGACAACCGAGATGTCCTTCTTTTCGTCTCGCTTGGCCGATTTCGTCGCGAGCCGGTTGAGCCAATCCCAGAGTTCCACGGAATTGGTCATGCCCCGCTTGAGCGTGATGTTCGCGTAGCTCTGGCGGCCCGGCAGTTTGTGAACATAATCATTGAGGCCGCCCTCTTTGTACTCCTCGACTTCGACTTTTGCCTCGAAGCCACTGCACTCGGTGAACAGCGCTTCCTGTATCCCCGAGATTTCGACGGAAAAACGAAAGAGGACGTTTTGGTCCGGCATCAGGAAGCTCCCGCCGCGGCAGCGGCCCTGCTATGTATATCGGCAACTTCTCCCACCCACATCCGCCGGTCTCCGTGCTCCATGTTTAATAGCTCCTCGTGCTGCCAGTGCAGGTAGTACGCGAGGTAGGCTACCTCCTCTCGTATCTGGTCGAGGGGGTAGCCTACGACCCCCCCAGGCGGGAGATGTCCACATCGATTGGTGTTGAACACTCAGGACAGTTTACCGGAACAAGAGTTGTTCCCTGCTCGTTCACCTGCCGGTAGAGCCGCTGCAGATAGGCGAGATCGCCGCTGAACATATTCTCAATTTCGTACGTCGAAACCGCCGGCAGCCCGCCTAGCCGGGTGATCACCCGGGACAGCAGGATAATGACGAGGTACGCCTGGTTCTCGCGGACCCGTGGGTCGCGCAATGGGGCGATTTCGTCCATTGCGGTCGCGAGCCGCATCGTTCCCTCGCGATGAAGGTTCCCTTCGCGGTCGACAAAACCCTGTGGGAGGACGAAATCGAATTCGGTCTGTAATGCCATAGTTCATTCACGGCAACGGGGCAGGAGATGTGTTCCCCTGCCCCGGCCAAGTAGTAGTGCGTGTTGGCCCGAAGGCGGGCTACATCTCGCGTTCGAAACCCTCGCAGACGATCGTCAACTCTTCAATGCCGATCGCACTCGAGTCCGTCGAAAGCGAAGGGCCCGTCACCTTTGACGGCCATGCATCAACGAGGTTCCATTTCGCGACAGGAGTGTTTTCCTGGTCGTACATGGTGATGGTGCAGTTTGTCCGCGCCGAGGCAACCTTGCCGTCCTCAATCTCCTTGCGCCACTTCCAAAAGTCCATGCTCTCGGTGATGCCGCGCTTGAGGGTGATGTCACCCCACTTGTTGAGACCGGGGATTTTCCGAACGACCTGCTGGCCATTCTTGGTCTGGACCTTGTGCTCGGTCACTTCGGATTCGGATGTGATGCCACTAACTTCGGTGAAGTAGCCCCCGGCCTTTCCCGATACATCGAGAAAGAACGAGCTACCAACCATCGGGTCGCCTTTGATTGCATCTTTGCCTGCGGGCATGGATTACCTCCTTGAGAAAATCAGTCTCTTACTGTTCTGGTGCGTACTGGCCGATGCGGAAAATCACGAATTCGGCTGGCTTCACGGGTGCGATGCCGACATCGATGATCAACTGTCCCAGGTCTCGCGTTTCCTGCGGGTTGTTCTCGATGTCGCATTTCACGAAGTAGGCCTGCTCGGGGGTAGCGCCGAAGAGGGCGCCCTCTCGCCAGGTGTTCTTCAGGAACGCGCCAACATCGCGCCGCATCTTCGCCCAGAGGTCCATGTCGTTGGGCTCGAAGACGGCCCACTGCGTACCACGTTCGATGGATTTCTCAACGTAGTTGAAGAGCCGGCGAACGTTGAGGTAGCGCCACGATGGGTCGCTCGAGAGCGTGCGTGCACCCCAGACGCGGATGCCCCGCCCGGCGAAAATGCGCAGGCAGTTCACGCCGTTCGGGTTCAAGACACTCTGCTCAGAATTGGTCAGGTTAATTGGCAGCGAGATAACGCCACGGATGACTTCGTTCGCCGGAGCCTTGTGGACGCCGCGCTCGCCATCGTTGCGCGCCCAGATGCCGGCCATGTGGCCGGATGGTGGGATCGTGATGGTGGTGCTCGGCGCGTTCGGCGTCGGATCGGCGACGTTGATCCACGGGTAGTACAGGGCGGCGTACTTGGAATCGTAGCCGGCAGTAGTCATCCGCCATTCCTGTGCCTGCTGGGCGTTCAGGTCTGGAGGTGTGTCGAGGATGGCTACCCGGTCTCCCATGCGTTCGCAGTGGGCAATCATGCCGAGCTGGATGGCCTTGAGACCGTCCATATCGAGCACGCCGGCCTGGTAGGCGGCCATCGCATCGGGGGCAAGGATCATCGTGATTTCGTCGACGGCTTCCAGACCGCCGAGGCCGTCGCGCTCGGTGACATCGCCTTCGTAGTCGGCCGGCGTTACCGGGACCATCGCGGTCGAAGTCGCCGAGGGGAGTGCGAGCGGATAGGTGCCCGGCGCCGGTGCACGGTCCGAAAGGCTCAGGCCGGAAACCTTGAGCTCTTCGAGCACTACGAGTTTCGATGCTTTGTTCACAACGTCGAAGGCGTTCTTCGCACCCTTGCCGAGGGTGAGCCCTTCGTACTTCTCTTCTGCACCACCGCCTTTGACGGTGATGTTGAAGCTATCGTCTTCACCTGCGGAAACATCGACCGATACGCCATCGGGCGCCCCTGGCTTCGGAAGGGCCTTAATTGTGGCAGTGCCACCCTTGGCGGTCAGTGCTGCGGTCGGCTGTGCCGGCGTGTCGCCTTCAGCTTCGCCACCAACGCGAACGACGTAGGCGAGTGTGCCGCCGTTGTTGAAATAGCCGTAGACGGCATGAGCGAGGTACGCGCCAGGGATGAATCCGCCGAACGTAGACACGAATTGCGTCCAGTTCGCGACCATCGTGGCCTTTCCCACCGGGCCTTTTTCGGCGATTCCCAGGAACGCGGCCACGGCGGTTCCAACGCCTTCGATAGGTTTCGTTCCTCTATCGACTTCTTCGACGTAGACGCCAGGCGTCAGGTAGGTAGGCATGCAGGCTCCTTTTGGTTTGTTGCGGCACAAGACCGAAGCGGCGCAATAGTAGCACCACCACCCACGGTGAGCGCAATCGAAATGAACCAATTCACGTCGTTCGAACCGTTATTTTTTGATTACGCTCTGGTTACAATTCAATGTCGTAGCCGGGACCCGGCACCGAGATAGGAAGAGTGCCGTTCGCGCCCCCTTCCAACTCGAACCGAAGAACGTGTTGGCCGCGCGGTACTCCCGCGAACGAGTACCTTCCGTCGGCCGTTGTAACAGCCCGCAACGCGGTGCCTTCCAACGTCACCCGGACCCCTTCGACCGGCTCCTCGGGAGCGCCTTTCTTGTGGGCAGTACCGGCAATCTGGATCGACTCTTCACGCCAATCCCCTCCGAGTTCCCCGACCGAGATCTCGCGCGTGCGGACCAGCGGACCCTCGACCGCTGCGAACGCTTCGAGGGGCACGGTCAGGACCCAGACGAGTGACGTGTGCAACTCGTTGTCGAGCACGCCCCACATGTCGGCTGGTTTCGCCACGTGTTCGGCGGGAGCGATCCGGGCCAGCACCGGATACTCGGTATCCAGCAATTGGCCCTGGAAGAAGCGCGGATCGATCTGTCCGGCCCGGTACATCGCGGCGAGCGTGCGGGCCAGCACCCGGTGTTCGTCCTCGGGTTCGCGGACCCACGCCGTGATCATGTAACTCAGGTCGATTCGGCGCGGGGGCCGCTGCCGGCGCAAGCCGTTCTGCGTGACCTTCACGTTGGGCGTCTCGTCCCGGAATCCCGCCCGCTCGCGAATGTCGTACAGGAAGCAGTTTAGCGTTGGCCGCGAGAGCCGCCCGCTCCACTCCCGTGTCGGACGATCGAACGAAACGTCCAACTCGCCGCCCGCGATCGGCAGTTCGGCAGTGAAGAACTGCTTGAGCGTCTCATCGACATCGTTGAACACGGGTGAGGACTAAGCCGGTGTTTCTTCGATGTGCCGCTGGGCGGCGCCGGAAAGCACGGAGTTGGCCAGTGAGTCAGCCTCCGCCTCGAGTGGGTCGTTGGCGGCGCCAGCCGTCATCCCGCCGCCACCAGCGCTAGCCCGGCCCGAACTCTGTTGCACCACGTGCGCGAGTTCGTGGGCCATGAGCTGCGAATCACTCGGCTTCGAATCGGAACGCAGGAAGATGTCCGAACCCGTGGTGAACGCCTTTGCGGTCAACTGCCGGTTCAGCGTGTCGGACTCTGCTCCTTCATGAACGCGAACATGGCTCAGGTCAGCGCCGGTGGCCGCCTCCATCTTCCCGCGAATGCCGTCCGGCACGCCCGATCCTTTGCCGCGCAGCGAATTCACACTCGATTCGATGGAGCTACCGACTGCCCCGCCCTCGAGACCAACTCGCGGCGTGGCATCGTGCTTCGCCTGAAGCTCTTCTTCTTCGCCTTCGCGCTGGAGGGTGGCATCGTGCTTGGCCTGGAGCTCTTCTTCTTCTTCCATGCCTTCGCGCTGGAGGGTGGTGTCGTGCTTTGCCTGCAGCTCGTCCTCTTCACCTTCGCGCTGGAGGGCCGTGTCGTGCTTGGCCTGCAGCTCCTCTTCTTCGCCTTCGCGCTGGAGGGCCGTGTCATGCTTGGCCTGGAGTTCTTCTTCGTCCATGCCTTCGCGCTGGATCATTCGCGCAATCGCCTGGTTCCCGGCCCGTGCCTGGAGGCCCACCAGCGGATTCGTGTTGAGCGCTGGAGCTTTCTTCGCGGGGCTTTCCGATACGACGACCGGCTTGCGCACCTGGTCAAGCTGTGCGGGTTGATACTCGGCCATATGACTCCTCCGGCGCACATCATAGATCCAGTCGCGCTGCTTTGCCTGCACCACCCGGAACTGTTACTCGAGGTGCACCATGTGTTCGCCAAAATCGGCTTCCGTCACCATCCGGCCAAGCTTCTGAAACTCCCTGCGCGTGGCCCGTATCAGGTGGCGCATCGTTAGCACTTCGCCTTCCTTCGCCGCGAGGAACGCCGCCGCCAGTACGATATTGCGGATGGTCCCCCCTCTGATTCGGAACTGCCGGGCAAGGAATGCGAAGTCGACATCAGGGTCGAGTGGGACGAGCTCCGGCACCGTCGTTTTCCAGATCCGCAGCCGGTACAGCTCCTCCGGCATTGGGAAATCAATGACGAAGTGCATTCGCCGCAAAAACGCCTCGTCGAGGTTCATCTTCAGGTTGGTCGAAAGGATAACCGGTCCGGCGTAATCCTCGATTTGCTGAAGCAGGTAGGCGGTCTCGATGTTCGCATAGCGATCGTGCGCATCGCGAACTTCGGATCGCTTGCCGAAGAGCGCGTCTGCTTCGTCGAAGAACAGGATCGCATTCGACAACGAAGCGTCCCGGAAGATCGCCCCCAGGTTCTTTTCCGTTTCGCCAATGTACTTGCTGACCACTCCGGAGAGGTCGATCTTGTACAGGTCGAGCCCGAGCGCGCCGGCGATCACCCCGGCCGCCATGGTCTTTCCTGTGCCCGATTGGCCACCGAAGAGCGAGACGACGCCCTTGCCGCTGGAGAGCTTCTCGCCAAACCCCCACTCGTCATACACCTTGTGCCGGTGTTCAACCATCGAACAGAGTTCCCGGAGCTGGGCGAGCGGATCGGGCTCGAGGATCAGGTCTTCCCACTGCTTGTGACGGGTCACCTTGCTTGCCAGCGCACTCAGGATCGGTGCGGAACGCGCGCGGGCGGCCGCGTACAGGTCTTCGACGGTGACGACGGCACTTTCGGGCGAGCGTGCCGTCGCCAGGCCACGCGCCGTCAGGGCCGCATCGGCAATCGCGCCGGTGTCCAGTTCGAACTTCGCCGCCAGCGCCGGTAACTCTTCATCGAGTCCGGGCACGGGCTTGAGACCTGCCAGCACCTTTCTCCATTCCCTGACACGGCCCTCAACGTCGGGCCGGGTCACGGTGATCGATGGTCCGTGCCAGGTCGGCTCATCTTCGCTGACGATGAAGGTGAACGGGGCAACGCTCGATGTCAGGCTCGACGACAAGCCATTCCGCACGCCCGGTTCGAGCGCGTCGTAACCGCGCAACATGAGTGATGCGCCGGAAAAGGCAGCCTCGCGGCTGGCGCGCTCCACTGCCTCACGGTGCGACATCTCGCGAACCTGGCCCAGGTCGAGATCGAGCACGCCCTCGAGGCCCCGGTGCCCCCCGATGGCGCGGGCAACCGCTCGCATTTTCGCGTGGTCGCTGCCCTTGAGCACCAGTACCGGCGGATCGAAGAAGTTTGGGTCCAGGGGCGCTTCCATCCCGTCCTCGGCAACCGCCACGAGTTCGGCAAACGGCATCAGCGTTTCGTCGATTGCATCGCCCCCGAGCAGGTACCGCGCGATCCGTGGATCGAGAGATACCGAACGCGCCAGAAGTGGAGTTGCGGGCTGCCCCGCCTCGTCGTGCAGCGCCACCAGGTGCAGCGCACGCATTCGGCAATCCGCGTCGAACGCGCCCTGGCCCGCAACGGGATCCGGCCAGAAGAGCCGCAACAACAGTTCGACACGAGGACGTTTCTTCGAAACATCGTCCTGGACATACGAAACCAGGCGTTCGAGGTCGGGGTTTGTCTCCGTGACGAGGCAGAGGGCGACGCTTGCGGATTCGGCCGGATCCAGCCCGGCTATCCGGCTCAGCGCACAGAGGCGCTCACCCAGCGCGGAAACGAGCGTCTCGCCGGCGCTTCCCTGGCGCGGACCTTCGCCCGCTGGCGCCATGAGGATGCGGTCGGCTTCCTGGTCCGAGACGTAGAGGCCGCGCAGGTCGTCTTCACCGACAGGCACGCCACGCGCGCGCATCCGGGCCACCTCGGCACTCAGGAGATCGGCCACGGCCTCCGACGCCGCCCTAAGGTTCAACCTCACGGACCGCCCTCGGGATAAAAATTCCCAACCGAACATGACTGTGTCGCAGGCAGCCAGTGATCATCTCCCGAATACTGCATGACGACGTGCCAGCTTTGAACGCTGCCGGGCTGCCAGTC